>NZ_BACZ01000116.1 GCF_000333375.1 Curtobacterium sp. B18 | reverse complement strand
TGACCGCCACGACGGTCCGGCTGCGGTGCCGCAGCGGCGAAGGGACCCCGGGCCGGTTCGGCGAAGGGACCCCGGGCCGGTTCGGCGAGGCGGTGGTGTCGTCCGCGGTGGCGAAGGGCCGTGCGCTCGTCATCCCCCACGCGGCGGCCTCCCAGGCCGCTAGCGCCCGGTCGTCGTCGAGTCCCGGGGACGCGGCCCGCGCCCGCACCGGGACCTCGGCCGCCCGCCACGTGGCCGCGTCGTCCCGGATCGAGGCCGCGGTCCGTTCCGCGGTCTCGCCGCCGTCCTCGTCGGAGGGGAACACCTGCGTCACCTTGCCGACCGTCGCGCCGTCGCGATCACGGACCGTCGCGCTCTCGACCTGATGGATGAGGTTCTTGGGGATCATGGCCACAGTCAACGCCGTGGGTCTGACGCTTCGCGGAACGCAATTCGGCCACTCTCCGACGCGGGCGAGCCCGTCGCCCCGCACGAGGGGCGTCCGATAGGGCTGTCTCGTTGCCAGAGGACCAGGCCGTCCATCGCCCCCGCGTGACCGTGTCCGGACAGGAGGCGCGGTGCCANCTGGCACCGCGCCTCCTGTGCGTCGCGTGTCGCCAGATTCCTTCGTGAACCAAGGCTGTCAGCGAGACGGACCGCTCAAGCTGCCACTCCCCGATGCCGAGTATCGGTCACTCGGCTGTCCGTGGTGCCATCGGACCGTCGGTAGTGCGGCGAGGACCAGCCTGCCGATACCCCGCAGTCTCGTTGATGGGCGTGCCGAAGTGCTCTTCCCGGTGGTGTGTAATCTGGTTCTGGATTTGCGTATCTGATGTATCAAGTACTTGAATGGTCTCTGTCGGCAACGCGGCCGACAACGGACCCGGCACTGACGCCGGACGAGGGGAACGTTGATGAAGCAGTCGACCAATGGACGGATCATCCCGATCGGCGCAGCGTGTGCTGTAGTCGCGGCATCTGTCATCGGAGCAGTGCCGGCCAATGCCGTGGCAACGGCGCCCGCCGCGAGCGACGAGGTCGCTCCGCGCACGCCGTCGGCAGTGTTGTCGTCCATCCGAGTAGAGCTGACCGCGTCCGGAGCCTCCTCCGACGTTGCCGCTCTCGACCGTCTCAACGCTGACCAGCGCCGCGAACTCACTTCGTACTTCCTGGAGCCGGACGCAGCGGCAGCGGCACTTGCCGACTCGGCCGAGAAGGTCCTCGGGCCGAAGACCATCCGCACGAGCGGAGATTTCGAGTGGGGAGCTGTCGACGCAGCGTCGGGGGCTGTGCTGGATGAAGGCTCGGCCGAGTCCAGGGCGGCGTCGCGATCGTCCTGGGGGACGCAGTGGTTCGCCTTCGCTGGCATCCGGCTCACCGAGACCAAGGTCTCGATGTCGTACGAGTACAGCGGCACGACAGCGAAGAGGCTGCTCGGTTACTCGTGCGCGGTCACGAGGAACGTCCAGCCCTTCACGGAGGGTGCAGACCTCCAAGAGCAGCGGGTACGTCAGCGGCGGGCAGGCAACTGCGAAGTGCAAGGTGACGGTGAAGCGCGGTGTACTGACTCCGTGGGGGAACGGTCGCCTGGAGCACCTACTCCGCGATCCAGCGTCTCAGCGCGAAGGGCAACGGCGCCATCACCGCCAACCGGG
>NZ_BACZ01000117.1 GCF_000333375.1 Curtobacterium sp. B18 | reverse complement strand
AGGGCGGCCGCGACGAGATGGCGGGCAGGGCGCGACCGAGATCGGCGTCGACCGGTTCGTCCCGTGGTCGGCCGCGCGCAGCGTGTCCCGGTGGGACGGCCCGAAGGTCGACAAGGGCCGCGCGCGGTGGGCGTCGATCGCGCACGAGGCGTCGAAGCAGGCCGTGCGGTCGCGGATCCCGGACGTCGACGCCCCGGTCACCACGGCGCAGCTCGCCGCGTTCCCGGGCGCTGGGCGGGTCGTCCTCGTGCTGGACCCCGTCGGCGACGTCCGGCTCTCCGAGTGGGAGCCGCCGGCCGACCTCGACGAGATCGCCCTGGTCGTGGGGCCGGAGGGCGGCATCGACGGCTCCGAGTTCGACCGGCTCGTCGCCGCGGGCGCCGTCCGGGTCCGGCTCGGCGACACCGTGCTCCGGACGTCCACGGCCGGTCCGGCCGCGCTGGCGGTCCTGCAGACGCGGCTCGGGCGCTGGTAGCGCGCGGATCGGGAAGGCGTGGCGTCGGCGCCGCGTTCTACGATGGAGCCATGAGCACCAGCACGCCCAGCATCTTCTCCCGGATCATCGCGCGCGAGATCCCGGCGACGGTCGTCGCCGAGGACGACCGCGTGATCGCCATCGAGGACATCGCGCCGAAGGCACCCGTCCACGTGCTCGTCATCCCCAAGACCGAGCAGTACCGGAACGTCACCGAGCTCGCCGCCGGCGACCCGGACCTCCTCGCCCACCTGGTCGCCACCGCGCAGCGCATCGCCGACGAGCGCGCCGGCGGCCAGTTCCGACTCGTCTTCAACACCGGCGAAGCCGCCGGTCAGACCGTGTTCCACGTGCACGCGCACGTACTCGCAGGTGAACTGCAGGAAGGCACCCTTGCCGGCTAACGAACCAGCACCCACCCCGGCCGACCCGACGGACGTGTCGGCCTCGATCCAGGTCGACGGCATCGCCATGGTGCAGCTGCTCGGCCCCCAGGACCGGCTGCTCAAGACCGTCGAACGCCAGTACCCCGGTGTCCGCGTCCTCGTGCGCGGCAACGAGGTCTCGCTGACCGGTCCCGAGCGCGACGTCACGCGCGCACACGCCCTCGTCGACGAACTCGTCGGCATGGTCCGGCGCGGGCAGGACATCGGCCCGGCCGACATCCCGGTGTCGGCGAAGCTCCTCGACGAGGACCGCAAGCCCTCCGACACCTTCGGCACACCGATCGGTCGAGCCGCGCAA
>NZ_BACZ01000118.1 GCF_000333375.1 Curtobacterium sp. B18 | reverse complement strand
GCCCCGCGGGTGTGACCGGCGTGGCCGCCGCAGCCGTCGTGAGCGCCTGCATCGCCGTCGCCTTCCTGACACCGGGCGCGGTCCGGTTCCGGTTGCTCGTCGCCGCGGGTGCCGTCGCGGCGATCGGACTCGTGTCGGTCGCCGTGCCGCGGATCGTCGTCCGCGCGGGGCTGCCGGGCGACTGGGCGATCGCGGCGTGCGATGTCGGGCAGGGTGACGCCGTGGTCCTCCGCGGCGGGACCGGCGTCGCGATGGTGGACGTCGGGGACGACCCGGAACGGCTCGGTGCCTGCCTGGACCTCCTCGGCGTCGACCGGGTCGACCTGCTCGTCTTGACGCACTTCGACCGCGACCACGTCGGCGCGGTGGCATCGGTGACGGACCGTGTGAGGACGGCGCTGGTCGGGCCCACCGGCCGCCCCGAGGACGAGCGGGTCCGCCGGTCGCTCGTGGACGCGGGCATCGACGTCCGGACGGCTGACGACACCACCGCGGGCACGCTCGGGCCCCTGCGGTGGCGGCTGCTGTGGCCGCGTGCGGGAGCTGGGGAGAGCGGCAACGCTGCGAGCCTCGTCCTCCGCACGGAGCCCGGACCCGACTGCCCGTCGTGCGTGAGCGGGTTGTTCCTCGGCGACCTTGGGGAGACGGCGCAGCGGCGGCTCCGGGGTGTCCTCGACGCCGAGGACGCTGCCGACCGGGTCCCGATCGACGTCGTCAAGGTCTCACACCACGGATCCGCCGACCAGGACCCGCTCCTGTACCGCGAGACGGCGGCAGCGGTCGGGCTCATCGGTGTCGGTGCGGACAACACGTACGGGCACCCGACCCGTTCGGCGCTCGAGATGCTCGACGCCGCCGGGACCCGGGCGTACCGGACCGATCTGCTCGGGACGATCGTGGTCGGGCGGGACGGCTCGGGCGGGCTCCGGGTGTGGACCGAGCGCTCGGCTCCCGCGTCCCCGCAGGATGCTCCCGCGTCCCCGCGGGGTGCTCCCGGGTCCCCGCAGCGCGATCCGTCGGCCCCTGCGCTCGCACCGGGGCGGGACTCCCGACGTCGGTGGCAGGCCGCCGGCGCGGTGTCCGGTGCCGGGGCGGTGTCCGGTGTCCGGTCGGTGTCCGGCGTCTGCGCGGCGTCCGGTGTCGGCGAGGGGCGTCCGGGCGGAGCGCTCGGCGTCGGCCGTCGCCCGTAGGATCGAGACATGCCCGCCAAGAAGCCCGCACGCGCCGCAGCGAAGATCGACCAGGTGCCTTGGTCGGGGATCCGCCCGGCGCCGGTCGTGCTCGTCACCGGGCCCGAGTCGTTCCTCGCCGAGCGTGCGAGCGGCGTGCTCCGCGACCTGCTCGTGGGTGAAGACCCCGCGCTCGAGGTCCACGACCTCGAAGCCGACCAGTACGCGCCGGGGCTCTTGGCGACCCTCGCGAGCCCGTCCCTGTTCGGGGAACCGCGTCTGGTCCGGGTCACCAACGTCGAGAAGTGCACCGACGCGTTCATCACCGAGACCATCTCGTACCTCGGTGCGCCGGCGGACGACGTCACCCTGGTCCTGCGACACGGCGGTGGCGTGCGCGGGAAGAAGCTCCTCGACACGATCCGCAGCGGTGTGGGCGGCGGCATCGAGGTGCTGTGCGACGAACTCAAGCGCGAGACGGACCGGATCGACTTCGTCACCGCCGAGTTCCGGGCTGCCCGGCGCAAGATCGCCCCGTCGGCGGTGCGCACCCTCGTCGCGGCCTTCGCCGACGATCTGGCCGAGCTCGCCGCGGCGTGCCGGCAACTCCTCGCCGACGAGGCGGCGGAGATCACGGACAAGGTCGTCGACAAGTACTACGGCGGTCGCGTCGAGACCAACGCGTTCAAGGTCGCCGACATCGCGCTCGCGGGGCGTTCGGCACCGGCCATCGTCGAGCTCCGGCACGCGCTGTCGACGGGCGAGGCCCCGGTGCCGATCGTCGCGGCGTTCGCCTCGAAGATCCGCACGATGGCGAAGGTCAGCGCCTTCCGCGGCCCGAGCGGGCAGGCGGCGTCGGCGCTCGGCATGGCGCCGTGGCAGGTGCAGCGCGCCCAGCGTGACGTCGCCGGGTGGAGCGAGTCCGGTCTCGCGAACGCGATCATCAGCATCGCCGAGGCCGACACCGCGGTGAAGGGTGGGTCGCGCGACGCCCACTACGCGCTCGAGGTCATGGTCCGGACCATCGCCCGGCGCGGCGAGGCGCGCTGAGCCGAGCCGCTCCTCCAAGAAGCTCCGACGGGCGACAGCCCACCCGCCGGAGCTGCTCCGCCGGAGCTGCTCCGCCGGAGCTGCTCCGCTGGAGCCGACCGTCCGCGGCCGACCTGCCGGACCCGAGCCGGCGATCCGGACCGCTCGGACCGGCACGGCGACCGGGCACGACCCGCCGCTCAGCTCCGCCCATCGGGCGGTACCTGCTGCGCGCGCACGCCGAGCGGGACGAACACTGCCCGCTCACCGCCCGCGCCGGCACACCACCGCCTGCGCCGGCACCGGCGCGGGCACACCCCGCCGACGCCGGCACACTCCGCCTGCGCCGGCAGACCACCGCCCGCGCCGGCACACCACCGCCCGCGCCGGCACACCCCGCCCGCGCCGGCACACCCCGCCCTCCGCGTGGCGAACCCGCACCGCGCGAACGACGAAGGCCCCGCACCGAACGGTGCGGGGCCTTCGGACCAGAGGGTCCGTGCGTCAGAGCGACGCGACCTTCTTCGCGATGGCCGACTTGCGGTTCGCGGCCTGGTTCTTGTGGATGACGCCCTTGCTCACGGCCTTGTCGAGCTTCTTCGAGGCGAGGGTCAGGGCCGCGACGGCCTTGTCCTTGTCGCCGGCGACCACGGCCTCGTTGGTGTGACGGATGACCGTCTTGAGCTCGGAACGGTAGGCCTTGTTGCGCTCCTGGGCCTTGAGGTTGGTCTTGATGCGCTTGATCTGCGACTTGATGTTCGCCATGCGTGTTGCTCCTTGTTCGTCTCTACGGGTGGTCGCGACCGCTGGGTAGAGGGGCCCTTGGTCGCATCGCGTTCCACCCGTGGGCGGGGAACGCGGAAGCCAGCCCCCAACATTACCAGGCCGGAGCGTCTGGACCAAAGCACCGAAACGCCGAAACCGTGCCGCAACAACCGTTCGCTACCGTGACGAGCATGCCATCGCTCGCGCCCCGCATCGAGACCGTCCCCGCCTCCGGCATCCGCCGGGTGTTCGAGCAAGCAGCCCGCATGCAGTCGGACGAGGCCGACCGCGGTACCGAGGGACACATCGCGATGCTGGTCATCGGCGAGCCGGACGTGCCCGTCGCCGCCCACATCGGCGAGGCCGCCCGTCGCGCCTGGACCGAGGACCGCACCGACTACACGCCGAACGGCGGCATCGCCCCGCTGCGGGCGGCCATCCGCGAGAAGCTCCACCGCGAGAACCGCATCGAGGCCGACCTCGAGCAGATCTGGATGACGATCGGGGCGACGCAGGCGCTGTTCCAGGCGATGACCCTCGTGCTGAGCCCGGGCGACGAGGTCCTCGTCCCCGACCCCGGCTACACGACCTTCACCATGAACGCGCACATCATCGGGGCGACCCCGGTGCCGTACCGCCTCGAACCGCAGCACGGGTTCGAGCCGGACCTGCAGGCCCTCGAGGCGAGCATCACCGAGCGCACCCGCGTCCTCGTGGTGAACTCCCCGTCGAACCCGCTCGGCTCGGTGTTCGGCGAGCAGACCCTCCGCGACCTGCTGGCGTTGGCGAAGCGCCACGACCTCTGGGTGATCAGCGACGAGGTCTACGAGTACTTCACCTACGGCACCCGCCACGTCAGCCTGGCGAGCCTCGACGAGGACGACCGGGTCTTCACCGCCTTCTCGCTGAGCAAGACGTACGCGATGACGGGCGTCCGGGTCGGGTACCTCGTCACGCCGAAGGGCCTCGGCGCGACGATGCGCACCACCCAGGAGGCGATGATCAGCTGCGTCGCCGAACCCGACCAGTGGGCGGCCCTCGCGGCCATCGTGGGGGACCACTCCGCCGTGCAGGAGGCCCGGGAGCACTACCGCGCCAACCTCGACGTCGCGAAGGAGGTCCTCGACGCCGCCGGCATCCGGTACCTCGACCCGCGCGGCGCGTTCTACCTCTGGATCGACATGTCCCACGTCACCGAGGGCGACGTCGCGGAGTGGGCGCTCGCGTTCCTGCAGCGCGAGCGTGTCGCGGTCGCGCCGGGGAGCGCCTTCGGCCGGACCGGTGAGGGGTGGATCCGTGTCTGCCTCGCGGCGACCGCGGCGGACCTGCGCCGCGGGCTGGGTGCACTGCCGGCGCCGGAGCGCGTCGCCGTCTGACGCGGCGCGCGTCCGGCCTCGCCTGGACGCGGCGGTGCGCGTCCGGCGCGCCGCGCCGCGCACCGTGCTTGGTCCGTCAGCTGGTGCGCGGTTGGTTGCATGGTGCGGCGCTGAAGGCGGGCACGGAGCGGTCGCCGCTGTCGCGGGTGACGAACCTCGCACCGTGCGTCGGCCTGCCCGGCCGCGCCGTGCCTCCTGACACGCAGGCGCGGCCTGCTCGGCCGCGCCTCCTGTACGGAGGCGCGGTGCGCGTCCGCGGCGCGCCGCGCACGGTGCGGGGTCCGTCAGCTGGTGCGCGGTTGGTGGCGTGGTGCGGCGCCGGAAGCGCGCACGGGGCGATCGCCGCCGCCGCAGGTGACGAACCTCGCGCCGTGCGCCGGCCTGCTCGGCCGCGCCGTGCCTCCTGCACGGAGGCGCGGTGCGCGTCCGGGCCGCACCGCGCACCGTGCGGGGTCCGTCAGCTGGTGCGCGATTGGTGGCATGGTGCGGCGCAGGAAGCGCGCACGGGGCGGTCGCCGCCGCCGCAGGTGACGAACCTCGCACCGTGCGCCGGCCTGCTCGGCCGCGCCGTGCCTCCTGGCCTGGAGACGCGGCGTGCGTTCGCCGCGCTGCGCACGGTGCGTGGTCCGTCAGCTGGTGCGGTGTTGGTTGCTTGGTGCGGCGCAGGAAGCGCGCACGGAGCTGTCGCCGCTCTCGCGGGTGATGAACCTCGCACCGTGCGACTGCCTGCTCGGCCGCGGCCGGGCCTCCTGGCCTGGAGGCGCGGTGCGCGTTCGCCGCGCTGCGCACGGTGCGTGGGCCGTCAGCTGGTGCGGTGTTGGTTGCTTGGTGCGGCGCAGGAAGCGCGCACGGGCCGGCCGGACGCCGCCGCTGCGGGCGACGAACCTCGCACGGTGCGCCGGCCCGAGGCCGCCGCTGCGGGCGACGAACCTCGCACCGTGCGCCAGCCGCCGCGCGGACGTGGGACAATCGTTCGACCGTCCGACCCACCCCGAGGAACCGTGAGCCCACAAGCATCCGCGCCGCTCGAGCCCGCCTCGACCCCGGCCGACGCGATCCGCAACTTCTGCATCATCGCGCACATCGACCACGGCAAGTCCACGCTGGCCGACCGCATGCTGCAGATCACCGGCATCGTCGAGGACCGCGCCATGCGCGCGCAGTACCTCGACCGCATGGACATCGAACGCGAGCGCGGCATCACGATCAAGTCGCAGGCCGTGCGCATGCCGTGGGAGCTCGACGGGCAGACCTTCGCGCTCAACATGATCGACACGCCCGGACACGTGGACTTCTCGTACGAGGTGTCCCGGTCGCTCGCCGCGTGCGAGGGTGCGATCCTCCTGGTCGACGCGGCGCAGGGGATCGAGGCGCAGACCCTCGCGAACCTCTACCTGGCGCTCGAGAACGACCTCGAGATCATCCCGGTGCTGAACAAGATCGACCTGCCGGCGGCCGAGCCGGACAAGTACGCGGCCGAGCTCGCGCAGCTCATCGGCGGCAAGCCGGAGGACGTCCTCCGCGTCTCCGGCAAGACCGGCGTCGGCGTGGCCGAGCTCCTCGACCGTGTGGTCGGGTCGGTGCCGCCGCCCGTCGGTGACGTCGACGCGGCACCCCGCGCGATGATCTTCGACTCGGTCTACGACAGCTACCGCGGCGTCGTGACCTACGTGCGGATGGTGGACGGCACGATCCACCCGCGCGAGAAGGTCCAGATGATGTCGACCAAGTCGACGCACGAGATCCTCGAGATCGGTGTGTCGTCGCCCGAGCCGAAGCCGACGAAGGGCCTCAGCGTCGGCGAGGTCGGCTACCTCATCACCGGCGTGAAGGACGTCCGCCAGTCGAAGGTCGGCGACACGGTGACCACGGCGCAGAAGCCCGCGACCGAGGCGCTGGCCGGGTACACCGACCCGAAGCCGATGGTGTTCTCGGGCCTGTACCCGATCGACGGCTCCGACTACCCGGACCTCCGCGAGGCGCTCGACAAGCTCAAGCTGTCCGACGCGGCCCTCGTGTACGAGCCCGAGACGTCGGTGGCGCTCGGCTTCGGCTTCCGCTGCGGGTTCCTCGGCCTGCTCCACCTCGAGATCATCACCGAGCGCCTCAGCCGCGAGTTCGGGCTGGACCTCATCACCACCGCCCCGAGCGTGATCTACGAGGTCACGAACGAGGACGACACGGTGACCGAGGTCACGAACCCGTCCGAGTTCCCCGGCGGCCGCATCGTCGAGGTCCGCGAGCCGATGGTCCGCGCGGCCATCCTCGCCCCGAAGGACTACGTCGGCGCGATCATGGAGCTCTGCCAGTCACGTCGCGGGTCGCTGCTCGGCATGGAGTACCTCGGCGAGGACCGCGTCGAGATCCGCTACGAGATGCCGCTCGGCGAGATCGTCTTCGACTTCTTCGACCAGCTCAAGAGCAAGACCCAGGGCTACGCGTCGCTCGACTACGAACCCACGGGCGACCAGGCTGCCGACCTCGTGAAGGTCGACATCCTGCTGCAGGGCGAACAGGTCGACGCCTTCAGTGCCATCGTGCACCGCGACAAGGCGTACGCCTACGGCACGCTCATGACCGAACGGCTCCGGAAGCTCATCCCGCGCCAGCAGTTCGAGGTGCCGATCCAGGCCGCCATCGGCGCGCGCATCATCGCCCGCGAGAGCATCCGGGCGATGCGCAAGGACGTCCTCGCGAAGTGCTACGGCGGTGACATCACCCGCAAGCGCAAGCTCCTCGAGAAGCAGAAGGAGGGCAAGAAGCGCATGAAGATGGTGGGTCGCGTCGAGGTCCCGCAGGAAGCCTTCATCGCGGCGCTCTCCGGCGACGTCGAAGAGAAGAAGAAGTAGCGGCGGGGCCGGTCAGGCGCGGCGGGCGCGAGCCCGCAGCACGGCCAGGCCCAGGGCCGGGAGGCTCGCCGCGGCCAGTCCCACGAGTGCGGTCCGCAGGATGACGAGTCCGGCGGCCGCGTCGTAGTCGGTCTCCGACCCCGCGGCGAACCCGGCCACCACGGCGCCGACGACCATCGCCAGCGTGCAGAGCCCGAGCACGGAGGGCAGCCGACGGGCCGCGTGCCGACGGACCGCGAGCACGAGGGTGACCCCGAACAGGATCACGCCCACGCCCGCGCTGCACGCCCCGAACACCGCGATGGCGTTCGCCGTCTCGAAGACGTCCGCGTCCCCCGGGGCCGTCGCGGCGTACCGCGCGGGGGCGCCGAGTCCGGCGGTCGCCCACGCGACCGCGGCCCGCGCCGTCGCGGCCAGCCCGAACGCCGCGAGCGTCAGGACGGCGAACGAGACCGTGGTGCGGTCGACGGACCGTGCGCGGTCGAGGGCGGAGCGGGGCACGCACCAACGATAGGGGCGTGGCGGACGCGTGTCGGGCCTCCCGTTCGGGGCGCGCGGGAACCGGACGGGTGGCCCGCCGTCCGGACCGTCCCGGTTCGGTCCGGGGCACGAGGGGCCAGTACAGTGGGCCGCATGAGTACCCGCGGGAGCTACCGGACCGCCCTGACGTACGGAGCCGTGGGTGCGACCCAGGCGTCGGACCTCATGACGTACCCGCCGGAGGGGTTCGTCCCGTCCGAGTCGCGGTCCCGGATCGGCCACGGCGACCAGCGCTTCGAGACCGCGGTCACGCAGGCACTGACGTGGCAGATCCAGGAGCGCAGCGGCATCCGCGTGCACGTCGAGGACCAGCCCGACGACGACGAGGTCCGCTACAACCCGGTGACCTTCGACGAGCAGGGCGTGCCGATCGCCCCGGCCTCGATCGGGACGCCCCGGGTCGAGAAGTTCGCCCCCGACGGCACGCCGCTCGTCACGGCGGGCACGAGCGCGACGCTGACGATGCACGCCTTCGGCCGGACGGTCCTGGCGCCGGTGCGGGTCGTGTCGATCATCGACGAGACCGACCGCAAGGGCTTCGCGTACGGGACGCTCGAGGGGCACCCGCTCTCGGGTGAGGAGTCGTTCGTCGTCGAGCGGACACCGGACGGGTCGGTGTGGCTGCAGATCCGGCAGTTCTCGCAGCCGTCGAGCCGGAAGTGGCAGTTCGTGGCCCCGTTGCTCCGCCGGCAGCAGAAGGTCATGGCGCAGAAGTACCTCGAGGCGCTCCGCGGCGACTGACGACCCGCATCGGCCGTCGGTGACGGCTCAGCCGAGCCAGCGGTACTCGGACACCGGCCGACCCGGTGCGCCGTACCGTGACCGGCGCTCCGCGGCCCCGGTCCCGACGAGGTGCTCGAGGTAGCGCCGGGCGACCACCCGGGAGAGCCCGAGGTGCGCCCCGGTCTCGGCGGCGGAGAGTCCGTCGGCACCGCGGAGGGCGCCGGCCACGAGGTCGAGGGTCTCCTCCGCCAGCCCCTTCGGCAGGGTCGACCGTCGGACGGGACGCAGTGCGCCGAACAGGGCGTCGATCTCGTGCTGGGTCGGCAGGCTCCCGGTGTCGGTGGCGCGCCGGTGGTACGCCCGGTACTGCTCGAGCCGCTCGTGCAGGTCCCCGGCGGTGAACGGCTTCACCAGGTAGTGCGCGACGCCGAGGGCCGCCATCCGTCGGACGGTGTCGGCATCGCGGACGGCGGTGACGGCGAACACGTCGACGCGCGCTCCCGAGCCGCGCAGCGCCCGCACGAGGTCGAGTCCGGAGCCGTCCGGCAGGGTGACGTCGACCAGGGCGAGGTCGACGCGCGCCATCACCGCCGGGTCGCGGAGTGCGGTGAGGACCGCCCGCGCCGTCGTGCACTCCGCGGTCACCCGGAAGCCCTCGACGCGTTCGACGAGGGTCCGGTGGAGCTCGAGGGTGAGCGGGTCGTCCTCGACGACCATGACGCCGATCACGACGTGGGCTCCGCGGGCAGGCGGACGACGAAGCGGGTGGGGTCGCGGTGCACCTCGACCGTGCCCTGCGCCTGGTCGACGACGGACCGGACGAGGGCGAGGCCGATGCCCCGCGTCGACGGCACGCCCGGAGCCGGAGCCGCAACCGGAGCGAGCGCCGGGACAGGGGCCGGTGCCGGGGCCGCGGCGGGGCCCGGCTCGCCGTGGGGGTCCTCGGTCGCCACCGGCTTCGTGCTCCAGCCCCGGTCGAAGACCCGCGCAAGGTCCGCGTCGGCGATCCCCGCCCCGCTGTCGACGACCTCGATCTCGAGCGCCGCCGCACCAGCGGGGGAGCGGCCCGCCGACGCGGCCGATCGCCCGCCCAGCGGCGCGCCCGACCGCCCGCCAGACCGCCCACCCGCCAGCCCGCCCGACCGCCCGGTCGCCGAGCGCACGCCGTCGTCGGCGCGAGCCGACCGCGTGTCGCGCACCGCGCCTCCCGGACCGTCCGCCCGACGGACCGCCACCCGCACCCACCGGGGTGCCGGACCGGATGCCGCCGCGTCCAGCGCGTTGTCGACCAGGTTCCCGACGACGGCGACCAGGTCCACCGGCCGTACGGCCGGCACCGGCACGTCCGGCTCGACCTCGGCGCGCCACCCGACGTGGCGTTCTGCTGCTTGCGAGGCCTTCCCGAGCAGGAGCGCCGCGACGGTGCGGTCACCACCGTGGACGTGGTCCACGAGGTGCTGTGCGTCCCGGGCACCCTCGGTCAGGAGCGTGACCGCCTCGTCGCTCCGGTCCAGTTCGATGAGCGTCACGGCGGTGTGCACCCGGTTCGCGTGCTCGTGCTGCTGCGCGCGCAGTGCCTCACCGAGGGTGCGCACCGACTCGTACGAGGCGACCGCGTCGCGGACCGCTCCCGGCGGCAGGTCGCCGAGGACGCGCCTGGTCGACCGTCGTGCCACCAGCGCGGACAGGACGCCGGCGAGGAACACGGCCGCGGCGACGAGCACGGCGAACGGCAGCCGTTCGGCGACCGCTGCGCCGATCCGGTCGACCGTGACGCCCGTCGCGACCCAACCGACGACCCGGCCGTCGGCGCGCACCGGCACGATGGTCCGGACGGACGGTCCGAGCGTGCCGGTCGAGCGCTCGGTGAGTGACCGCGGCGTGCTCGGGATGGTCCCGATGTAGTGCCGGCCGACCTCGTCCGGGTCGGGATGCGTCACGCGGATCCCCGCGGCGGTCATGATGGTGACGAAGGCGGCGCCGCTGGCACGCTCGGCCCGCGTCGCGACGGGCTGCAGGGTCCTGGAGGCGCGGCTCGGCTCCTCCTGCAGGGCGGCGACGGTCCTCGGGTCGGTCGCGAGCCCCGTGGCGACGGCGCGCGTGACGCTCGCCGCCCCGGTCTCGGCCGCCCTGCGGGCGTCGAGGACGAGCAGCAGCGCGAGCAGGGCGCTGACGAGCACGACGGCGGCGGTCACGACGAGGAAGACGCGGCCGGCGGTGCTGCCGGTCGGAGGACGGCGCACGGCGGCGCGCGTGCGGGGCGACCGTGCGGCAGCGGTGCGCGCCGGGGTGCGGGGGCCGCCCATGGTGTCCTCCAGACGTCGGTGTCCTGCGACCAATTCGACCACAACTCGCGTGCGGGTCGGTGCCGGCACGATGCTGTCCGGCGGACGACGACGTCCCCGAAGGAGGCAACGATGGCTCTCGACCGCACGGTCAGCCCCCGTCGCACGGGCTCCGCCCGCCGGCGCCCGGCACCGCACACCTGGCTCTACCTGTCCGTGATCGCCGCCGTGGTGCTCGGCGCACTCGTCGGGCTCGTGTTCCCCGCGTTCGCGCAGACGCTCAAGCCCCTCGGGGACGGCTTCGTCGCGCTCATCCACATGATGATCGCGCCCATCATCTTCTGCACGATCGTCGTCGGGGTCGGGTCCATCGCCAAGGCGGCGACGGTCGGGAAGATCGGTGGCCTCGCGCTCGGGTACTTCCTCGTGATGTCGACCGTCGCGCTGGCGATCGGCCTGGTCGTCGGCAACCTCGTGCACCCCGGCGACCACCTCGACATGCGGGGCTCGACCTACCAGGCGACCGGCGAGGCGTCGTCCACCCACGAGTTCGTGCTCGGGATCATCCCGACGAGCCTGTTCTCCGCCTTCACCGACGGCAGCGTGCTCCAGGTGCTGTTCGTCGCCCTGCTCGTCGGGTTCGCCGTGCAGCGGATGGGCGCCCGCGGCGAGCCCGTGATGCGCGTCGTGCGGAAGCTGCAGGAGGTCGTCTTCCGGATCCTCGGCATGGTGCTGTGGGTGGCCCCGGTCGGCGCCTTCGGTGCGATGGCCGCGGTGGTCGGCGCGACCGGTGCCGGCGCGATCGCGAGCCTCGGGCTCCTGATGGTCGCGTTCTACGTCACCTGCGTGCTGTTCATCGTCGTCGTGCTCGGCTCGCTGCTCTGGGTGGTCGCGCGCATCAACGTGCTGCGGCTCGTGCAGTACCTCGGCAAGGAGTACCTGCTCATCGTCGGGACGTCGTCGTCGGAGTCCGCCCTGCCCCGACTCATCGCCAAGATGGAGCACCTCGGCGTCGCGAAGCCGGTCGTCGGCATCACGGTCCCGACCGGGTACTCGTTCAACCTCGACGGCACCGCGATCTACCTCACGATGGCGTCGCTGTTCATCGCGAACGGCATGGGCGAGCCGATGAGCGTCGGGGAGCAGATCGGGCTGCTCGTCTTCATGGTGATCGCGTCGAAGGGGGCCGCCGGGGTGAGCGGGGCCGGGCTCGCCACCCTGGCCGGGGGACTGCAGGCCTACCGTCCAGACCTCGTGAACGGTGTCGGCGTGATCGTCGGCGTCGACCGCTTCATGTCCGAGGGACGTGCGCTGACGAACTTCACCGGCAACGCCGTGGCGACGATCCTGGTGGGCCGGTGGACGCGGCAGTTCGATGCCGAGCGTGCGCGCCGGGTGCTGGCCGGGGCGCTGCCGTTCGACGAGTCGGCGGTGCAGGGGCACGACGGCCACGACGGGGGCGAGGACGCATCCGCCGCCGAGGCCGAGCGGGAGCGCGAGCCGGAGCGGGTCTCCGCCTGACCGCGGGGCCGGCGGGGCGGCAGGGCCGGCGGGCCGGCGGGGCGGCGGGGCCGGCGGGGCGGGGGGACCGCCGCCGCGGCCGGGCCGGGGCCGCGGCCGGGCCGCGGCCGCGGCCGGTCAGCCGACCGGGCGGAGCGGCGGCAGCGCGGCGATCGCGTCCTCGATGAGCCGGGCGTCCTCGACGCAGTCGCGGGCGATGGTCACGGCGCTGGTCGCCCGGAGCGCCTCGACGTCGTACACGCCGGTCGCCACCGCGAGGAAGGGGATACCGACCGCGTCCGCCGCCTCGCCGTCCCGCGGGGTGTCCCCGACGATCACGGCCCGGGTGCCGGCGAGTGCCTCGGCAGCGCGCGCGGTCACCCCGGTGCGCTCGACCTCGGTGTCGCCGAAGAACGAGTGGTCCCAGTCGAACGCGTCCACGTCGAACCCGGCACCCTGCAGCTTGACGCGGGCACGGTAGGGGGAGTGGCCGGTCAGCCAGGCCGTTGCGCCAGCCGAGCTCGGCGAACCGCCGGACGAGACCGATCGCGCCCGGCGCCGGACTGCGGCGGTCCCCGGACACGTGCCGCTCCTCGGTCAGGTCGCGCAGGTGCCGGCTCACGGTGGGGATGAGCGTGTCGTCCAGGTCGTGCGCCCGGACGTGCTCGGCGATGAGCCCGGCGTCGGTGCGGCCGTGCTGGTGACCGACGCGCAGGACGAGGTCGCGGCCGATCGCCCGCTCGAGCGCGAGGTGGTACAGGTTGCCCGGCGACGAGGCGTTCAACACGAGGGTGCCGTCGATGTCCCACAGCACCGTGGTGGGGACGGTGTGGTGCTCCATGCCTCCATCATGACGGACAATGGAGTCCATGCCGAGTGCTCTCCCGATCGCCGACCCCGCACCCGCGGACGGCCTGATCACCCCGGCGTCCGGTGCCGGCGACGTCCCCTTCGGCGTGTACGTGCACGTGCCGTTCTGTCGGGTTCGCTGCGGCTACTGCGACTTCAACACCTACACGGCGTCGGAGCTCCGCGGGGTCCGTCGGGACGACTACGCCGGACACGCGGTGCGCGAGATCGAGTGGGCCGCGAGCGTCCTCGACCGCTCGGGCGTCGCCCGTCGACCGGTGTCGACGGTGTTCTTCGGCGGCGGCACCCCGACGATGCTGCCCGCCTCGGACCTGGTGATGATCCTCCGCGCGATCGACGACACCTGGGGGATCGTGCCCGGTGCCGAGGTCACGACCGAGGCGAACCCCGACTCCGTGGACGAGGACGCGTTGCGGACCCTCGCCGACGGCGGCTTCACCCGGGTGAGCTACGGCATGCAGTCCGCGGTGCCGCACGTGCTCGCGACGCTCGACCGGACGCACGACCCCGAGCGCGTGCCCCTCGTGGTGGACCTCGCGAAGCAGCAGGGCCTCGACGTCTCGCTCGACCTGATCTACTCGACGCCCGGCGAGTCGCTCGACGACTGGCGCACCTCGCTCGACGCGGCCCTGGCGTGCGAGCCGGACCACGTGTCGGCCTACTCGCTCATCGTCGAGGAGGGCACCGCGATGGGCCGGATGGTCGCTCGCGGCGAGCTGCCGGCGCCGGACGACGACCTCGCGGCGGACATGTACGAGCTGGCGGACCGGGTCCTCGGTGACGCCGGCTACGCCTGGTACGAGGTCTCGAACTGGGCCCGCGGCGACCAGCACCGGAGTCGGCACAACCTGTCCTACTGGACGGGCCACGACTGGTGGGGTGTCGGCCCCGGCGCGCACTCCGCGGTGGCCGGCACCCGCTGGTGGAACGTGAAGCACCCGGCCGCGTACGCGAACCGGGTGCTGGCGGGGGAGTCGCCCGCGGCCGGACGCGAGACCCTCGACGCCGAGACCCGGTACGTCGAGCGCGTGCTGCTCGCCGCGCGGGTGCGCGGTGAGCTCGCGACCGGCGAGCTGGGCCAGGAGGCGCGGGGCCGGGTCGCCGGCCTCATCGCACGTGGACTCGTGGACGGGTCGGCCGCGGTGCGGGGGCGGATCGAGTTGACCCTGCAGGGGCGGCTGCTCGCGGACGCGGTGGTCCGCGAGCTGCTCGACTGAGCTACTGCTTGATGAACTCGATCGAGAGTGGGTAGCGGTAGAACTGCCCGCGGTTCGCCGCGATCGCCGCCTGGATCCCGAACACGATCGAGAGCACCCAGGCCGCGAGGATGATCAGCACGCCGATGCCGAGGAACGACGTGATCGACCCGACCGCGTACGCGATCGCCATCGTGATGTGGAAGTTCAGCGCCACGCGCGTGTGCTCGCGGACGAACCCGCCGCGGTCGCGCAGGACCAGGTAGGCCACCAGCGGCGCGATGAAGTTGAAGAAGATGCCGCCGATGTGCGTGAGCGTGGCCCAGAGTCGCTGGTCCTCGGGCGACATCGGCTGCGGCGGGGTGTACCCACCGGGGTACTGCGGGCCGCCGGGCTGCTGGGGCTGCTGTCCGTAGGTCATGCCCGAAGCGTATCCGTCGGCTGGGGAGAAGTCCCGGTCGGTCGGTGGTCGGGCGTAGGATCAGCAGTCGACACGTCCGAGTGCCAGTACGAGTGGAAGGGGTCCGGGTGGTCAGCGAACGCAGCCTCGAGGTCCTCAAGGCCATCGTGCGGGACTACGTGGCCTCGCGCGAGCCGGTCGGTTCGAAGACGATCGTCGAGCGGCATGCGTTCGGGGTCAGCGCCGCCACCATCCGCAACGACATGGCCCAGCTCGAGGACGAGCAGCTCATCGCGGCCCCGCACACCTCGTCCGGTCGGGTCCCGACCGACAAGGGGTACCGGGTCTTCGTCGACCACCTCGCGGGTGCCCGGCCGCTGTCCAGCGCCCAGCGGCACGCGATCGAGACGTTCCTCGGTGCGCCGAACGACCTCGACGAGGTCCTCGGTCGGACCGTCCGGCTGCTCAGCCAGCTCACGAACCAGGTCGCCCTCGTGCAGTACCCCTCGATGGTCCGTGCACGGGTGCAGCACGTCGAGCTCGTCCGTCTCGGCGACAACCGCCTGATGGTCGTGCTCATCACCGACACCGCCCGTGTCGAGCAGCGCGTCGTCGAGACCGACGTCGCGCTCGACGAGACCGCGCTCACCGAACTCCGTGCCGTGGTGAACGGCGCGAGCGTCGGCCTGCTCCTGCAGGACGTCGCGGCGGCGCTCCGCGCGGTGCCGCAGCAGATCCGTCCGGACGTCCAGCCCCTGGCCGGGGTCGTCGTCGCGACGCTCATCGAGCAGGTCGCCGCCAACCGGCAGGACCGCCTGGTGATGGCCGGCGCGGCGAACCTCGCCAAGAGCGAGCAGGACTTCTCCGGCGGCCTCTTCCCCGTGCTCGAGGCGATCGAGGAACAGGTGACCCTGCTCCGGTTGTTCGGCGAGATGCAGATCGACGACGGTGTCGCGGCCCGGATCGGCGTGGAGAACGCCGAGTACGGGCTCGACGCGACGAGCATCGTCGCCGGCGGGTACCTCGCCGGCGGTGAGCTCGCCCGTCTCGGCGTGCTCGGGCCGACCCGCATGGACTACGGCACGAACATGGCCGCCGTGCGCGCCGTCGCACGGTACCTGTCCAAACTCCTGGGCGAACATTGACCGATCCGAACCCAACCGACTGAGGGATACGTGGCAGACCACTACGACGTCCTCGGCGTCCAGCCGGACGCCTCCGATGCCGACATCAAGAAGGCGTACCGCCGTCTGGCGCGCGAACTGCACCCGGACGTGAACCCGAGCCCGGACGCGGCCGAACGGTTCAAGGACGTCACGCACGCCTACGACGTGCTGAGCGACCCGGAGCAGCGCCGCCGGTACGACGCCGGCCCGCAGGCCGACAGCCCGTTCGGTGGCGGCGCCGCCGGCGGCTTCAGCGACATCTTCGACGCCTTCTTCGGCGGGGGTGCCGGCGGCGGACGCGGCAACGGTCCGCGCAGTCGCGCCGAGCGCGGGCAGGACGCCCTGCTGCGCATCGACGTCGACCTCGACGAGGTCGTCTTCGGCACCCACAAGGACGTCGAGGTCGACACGGCCGTGCTCTGCGAGACCTGCGGCGGGTCCTGCTGCGCGCCCGGCACGAGCCCCCGCACGTGCGACATCTGCGGCGGGACCGGTCACATCCAGCGCCAGGTCCGCTCGCTCCTCGGCAACGTCGTGACGAGCGCGCCCTGCGGGACCTGCCGCGGGTACGGCACCGTCATCCCGAACCCGTGCCCGACGTGCCAGGGCCAGGGCCGCATCCGTGCCCGCCGCACGGTGCCGGTGGACGTCCCCGCGGGCGTCGACTCCGGTCTCCGCCTGCAGATGCCCGGTCAGGGCGAGGTCGGCCCGGCTGGCGGTCCCTCCGGTGACCTGTACCTCGAGATCCGGGTCCGCCACCACGACGTGTTCAGCCGCGACGGGGACGACCTGCTCGCCACGCTCGAGGTCGCGATGACCGACGCCGTGCTCGGGACGACCACGACGATCGACGGGCTCGACGGACCGGTCGAGCTCGAGGTCCGTCCGGGCGTGCAGAGCGCCGACGTCCTCGTGCTGAAGGACCGCGGCGTCACGAAGCTGCGCGGCAACGGCCGGGGCGACCTCCGCGTGGGGGTCCAGGTCGTGACCCCGACGAAGCTCTCGCACAAGGAACGCCAGCTCGTCGAGCAGCTCGCGAAGTCGATCAAGCCCGGCAAGCCGCAGCTCGCACGCTTCCAGCAGGGCATGTTCGGCAAGCTCCGCGACCGCTTCTTCAACCACTGATGGCGTCGCTCTACTTCGTCGGTTCGCTCGACGGCGTCTCGGTCGGCGACCCCGTCGTGCTCGACGGGGTCGAGGGGCGCCACGCGGTGTCCGTGGCCCGCGTCCGCGTGGGCGAGACCCTGCGGATCGGCGACGGGCACGGTGCCGTCGTGGCCGGTGCGGTGGAGACCGTCGGTCGGGACACCCTGACGCTCACGGTCGAGACCGTCGCGGTCGAGCCGGCGCCGAGCCCCTCGCTGACCCTCGTGCAGGCGCTGGCGAAGGGCGGCCGCGACGAGATGGCG
>NZ_BACZ01000119.1 GCF_000333375.1 Curtobacterium sp. B18 | reverse complement strand
CGGTTCTGGGGCACCCCGATCCCGATCATCCACGGAGCCGACGGCACCGAGCACCCGGTGCCCATGGAGCAGCTGCCGGTGCGGCTGCCCGAGACCGACGGCCTCGACCTCAAGCCGAAGGGCACCTCGCCCCTCGGTGGCGCGACCGACTGGGTGAACGTCCCGAACCCCGTGGACGGCACCCCCGCGCTCCGCGACACCGACACGATGGACACCTTCGTGGACTCGTCGTGGTACTTCCTGCGCTTCCTCGCCGCGAACGACGACACGCAGGCGTTCGACCCCGCGGTCGCTCGCAAGTGGGCCCCCGTCGACCAGTACATCGGCGGCATCGAGCACGCGATCCTGCACCTGCTCTACGCGCGCTTCGTCACCAAGGTCCTGTTCGACCTCGGCTACCTCGACTTCACCGAGCCCTTCTCGGCACTGCTGAACCAGGGCATGGTGCTGTCCGGCGGCTCGAAGATGTCGAAGTCGAAGGGCGGCGTCTCGCTCGGTGACGAGCTCGACGCGAACGGGGTCGACGCCATCCGCCTGGTGATGGGCTTCGCCGGTCCGCCGGAGGACGACATCAACTGGGAGGACGTCTCACCGTCCGCCTCGGCACGCTTCCTCGCCCGTGCGTACCGACTGGCGCTCGACGTCACCTCGTCGCCCGACGTCGTGTGGGCGGACGGCGACCGTGCGCTGCGGCAGGTCACGCACCGCTTCCTGGCCGATGCGCCGGGGATGATGGAGTCGTTCAAGTTCAACGTCGTGATCGCGCGGCTGATGGACCTGGTGAACGTCACCCGCAAGGCGATCGACAACGGGCCCGGCGCGGCCGACCCCGCCGTGCGCGAGGCCGTCGAGACCATCACGCTCGGGCTCGCGGTCTTCGCGCCGTACGTCGGCGAGGAGATGTGGGAGAAGCTGGGCTACGAGCCGACCGTCGCCACGTACGGGTGGCGGAAGGCCGACCCGACGCTGCTCGTGCAGGAGTCGCTGACGGCGGTCGTGCAGGTCAACGGCAAGGTGCGGGACTCGTTCGAGGTGTCGAAGTCGATCGAGCCCGCGGAGCTGGAGGCCATGGCGCGGGCGTCGGCGAACGTGCAGCGGTACATCGGTGAGCGCGAGATCGTGAAGGTGATCGTGCGGGCGCCGAAGCTCGTGAACATCGCCATCAAGGGGTAGCGCTCCGGCGGGTCGGTCCGCGCGGTCCGGTCGGTCCGGGCGGTCCGGTCAGGCTGGTCGTTCTGGTCGGTCCGGTCCGTCTGGTCGTTCCGGCCCGTTCAGTCGTTCCGGTCGGTGTGGTCGTTCCGGTCGTTCCTCCACAGGCGAGCGGACCGTCCGGTGGTCCACCGGTCTCCGGGCGGGCCCCCGGTCGGGCGTGGTGCGTCCGTAGCGTGCCGGCATGTCGTCTGGTGATGGTCGGTCCGGGTCCTCGTCGCCCTCGTCCTTGTCTTCGTCCTCGTCGCGGTTCGCCGCGCTGGCGGTGTCGCCCCGTGCCGCGGTGCTCCTGGCTGCCGTGGTGGTCGTCATCGCCCTGGTCGTGGTGCTGCTCGGAGCCCGGTCGGGCTCGTCCGCACCGGACGACGGTGGTGGTGCGCTGACGGTCACCGGAGCGCCGTCCGTCCGGTCGTCCACCGCGGCGACGGGCGGTCCTGGGTCCCCCGGCGTCCGCGGGTCGTCGCCGTCCGCCTCGGCCGTGGCCGACCGGGTGGTGGTGCACGTCCTCGGAGCGGTCGCGCGGCCGGGCCTCGTCACCCTGGCCGCCGGCAGCCGGGTGTCCGACGCGGTCGACCGGGCGGGCGGTGCGCGTGACGATGCCGACCTGAGCCGGGTGAACCTCGCGCGGGTACTGGCCGACGGGGAGCGGTTGTACGTTCCGGCGACGGGGGAGACCGCGATCCCGGAGCCCGTCGACGGTCCGCCGGGCGCGGGCGCCGACGTCGGGGCTGGGGCCACTGGTGCGTCCAGCGGCACCGTCGTCGACCTCAACTCGGCGGACCAGACCGCGCTCGAGACGCTCCCGGGGATCGGCCCGTCGCTCGCGGGTCGGATCCTCGCATGGCGTGACGAGCACGGACGCTTCGCCGCGGTGGAGGACCTGCTCGACGTCAGCGGCATCGGTGACGCTCGGTTCGCGGAGCTCCGCGACCGCGTGCGGGTCTGATCGGCCTCCCGGTGGCCGTCGAGACGACGCCCGGCGTCCGCGACCTGCGCGTGGCCCTGCCCGCGGCGGCCGCGTGGGTCGGTGCCGCGCTGCTGGTCGGGTCGCCCGAGCGTGCCGGATGGGTCGTGCTGATCGGTGCGGTGGTGGTGTGCGGCGGCATCGCCTGGCTCGTCGTCCAGCGCCCACAGCGTGCCCTCGGCCTCGTCGGGATCGTCGTCGTCGCGGCGGCGTTCTGCACCGTGGTGGCGGTCGCGGTGGTGGTCGGCGACGCCCGCCGGAGTCCCGTCGCGCTGGACGGTGCGGGGACGGTCACGGTGGAGGTCGTGCTCACCCGCGACCTCGCGCCGGGGGAGCGCTCGGTCGTCGGGACCCTCGTCGGCGCGGGCGACACCGAGGGA
>NZ_BACZ01000120.1 GCF_000333375.1 Curtobacterium sp. B18 | reverse complement strand
CGGTCCTGCGGCTCGCGATGCCGCACGGCGCCGGGTGGGCGAAGGCGGTCGCCGCCGGTGCGCTCAGCGCGGTCTGCGCCGTCGCGCTGCTCGCGGCGAGCGGCTACCTCATCACCCGGGCGGCCGAGCACCCGCCGATCCTGTACCTGACGCTCGTCATGGTGGGCGTGCGTGCGTTCGCGCTCGGCCGGGCGGCCCTGCGCTACGTGGACCGCCTCGCCGGGCACGACGCGTCGTTCCGGCAGCTCGCCGTCGTCCGCACCGAGATGTACCGCCGGCTGTCCTCGGTCGCGCCGGCGGGACTCGGCGCCACCGGCCGCGGTGACCTCCTCACCCGGCTCGTCACGGACACCGACCGGCTGCAGGACCTGCCGATCCGGGTCGTCGGTCCGCTCGTGTCCGCCGGGGTGGCGGCGCTGCTCTCGGTCATCGCCGTCGCCGTCGTGTCGGTGCCGGCGGCGGTCGTGCTGCTCGTCGCCCTCGCCGTGGCCGCGCTGCTCGGCTCGGTCGTCACCCTGTCGGTCGCCAGGCGCTCCGACGAGCAGACGGCCGCGGACCGCGGCCACGTCGCCGACCTCGTGCTCGACACCGTGCGGACGCTCGACGTCTTCGCCGCGTACGGCACGCTCGACGAACGGCTCGACCACATCGCCCGGCTCGACGCCCGGGTGACCCGGGCGGTGCGGCGTCGGGGGACGGTCGAGTCCCTGGTCGGTGCGCTCGTCGGCCTCGTCGGGGGCGGCGCGGTGGTCGGGATCCTGGCCGTCGGCGCTCCCGCGGTGGTCACCGGAGCGCTCGACGGACCGCTCTGGGCCCTCGCCGTGTTCGTGCCGCTCGCCCTGTTCGAGGTCGTCGGCGGGGTGCCGCTCGCGGTCCTGACGTTCCGCCGGGTCCGCGCCGCGGCCGACCGGGTCGAGCGGGTCGTCCCGGCTGAGGTGCCGGCCGGCATCGTCCCCGAGCCGGACGCCGACGCCGACCCCGCCTCGCTCGTGGTCGACGGTCCGGTCGCCGTCGCCCTCCGTGACGTCTCGGTGCGCTGGCCCGGCGCCGCGGCCGCCGCCGTCGACCGGGTGTCGCTCGACCTGCACCCCGGCGAGGTCGTCGTCCTCGAGGGCCCGAGCGGCGCCGGCAAGTCGACGCTCGTGGACGCCCTCGTCCGGTTCGTCGACCACGAGGGCTCGTACACGCTCGACGGTGTCGAGGCGCGGGACATGCACCCCGACGCCGTCCGGGCGCGCGTCGGCCTGATCGAGCAGGACCCGTTCGTGTTCGACCAGTCGGTCCGGCAGAACCTGCTCTTCGCCCGCGACACCGCGACCGACGACGAGCTGCTCGCCGTCCTCGACCGGGTCGGTCTCGCCGCCTGGGTCCACGGTCGCGGTGGCCTCGACGCGGGCGTGGGGGAGCGCGGGGCCCTGGTCTCCGGTGGGCAGGCGCACCGGCTCGCGCTCGCCCGGGCGCTCCTGCACGCGTTCCCGGTGCTCGTGCTCGACGAGCCGACGGCCGACATCGACCCCGACCTCGGTGACGCCGTGCTCCGCGACCTCGTCGGGGCCGCGCGGCAGGACGGCAGAACGGTCGTCATCGTGTCGCACGTGCCCGTCGCGGCGGACCTCGTCGACCGGACCCTGCGGATGCGCGACGGGCGACTCGTGGCGGCGTGAGCCGACCACCCGCCGGGGGCGGGCCGACGCCGGTGCGGTGATCCGTTCCTCCCGGCCTTATATCCTTGACCACCGGAGCGCGTCCGACGGACGTGATCCGTGCCTCCAGACTGAATGAGAGTTCCGTGACCACCGAGCCGTACCCCGAGGACCCGAACGCCTACGACTTCCGTCGTCTGCAGGAGAAGTGGCAGCCGCGCTGGGAGGAGCTCGGGCTCTTCACGACCGACCTCGACGACACGCGTCCCCGGAAGTACATCCTCGAGATGTTCCCGTACCCGTCCGGCGACCTGCACATGGGGCACGCCGAGAACTGGGCGCTCGGCGACTTCGTGGCGCGGTACTGGCGGCAGCAGGGCTTCAACGTGCTGCACCCGATCGGCTGGGACTCGTTCGGGCTGCCGGCCGAGAACGCGGCGATCAAGCGCGGGGTCGACCCGAAGGACTGGACCTACGCGAACATCGAGCAGCAGAAGGCGTCGTTCAAGCGGTACGCGCCCTCGTTCGACTGGACGACCGAGATCCACACCTCGGACCCCGAGTACTACAAGTGGAACCAGTGGCTGTTCCTCAAGATGTACGAGAAGGGCCTGGCCTACCGCAAGGACAGCTGGGTCAACT
>NZ_BACZ01000121.1 GCF_000333375.1 Curtobacterium sp. B18 | reverse complement strand
TTCGTCCTGTTCGTCGCCGCCCTGATGTCCGTCCCGGTCGACGTGCAGGAGGCCGCGGCGATCGACGCGCCCGGACCGTGGCGCACGCTCTTCCGCATCAAGATCCCGCTGATCAGCCCGACGATCCTGTTCGCCACCGTGATCGCGATGATCAACGCGATGCAGCTGTTCGACCAGCCCTTCATCATGACGAAGGGCGGGCCGGGCACCGCGACGACGACCGCGACGATCTCCCTCTACCAGGCGGGCTTCCAGAACCTGCAGTTCGGGTTCGCCTCCGCCATCGCGATCCTGCTGCTCGTCATCATCGGCATCATCACCGGGATCCAGTTCATCGCCGCACGAAAGCTGGTGTTCTACCAATGACGACCACCGACGTCCTCAACCCGCTCCACGCGCCGGAGACCGTCGCGCAACCGAGCGTCGCCCACATCGTCCGTCGCCGCAGGCCGGTCGCGACCGTCGGCAGCGTGATCGGACTCGTCATCCTGATCATCGCGGCGGTGTTCGCGCTCGGACCGCTGCTCTGGACGCTCACCACGTCGCTCCGGACACCGGCGGAGTCGTTCAACAACCCGCCGCAGTGGATCCCGCTCTCGTGGGACTTCAGCAACTACGCGGCGGTGTTCAACCAGATCCCGATCGGCCAGTTCTTCGTCAACAGCGTCATCGTCACGCTCCTGATCGTCGTCGGGCAGACCATCACCTGCACGCTCTCGGGCTACGCGTTCGCGATGATCAGCTTCCCGGGGAAGAACACGATCTTCGGCATCTTCCTCGCCACGATGATGGTGCCGATCCAGACGATCATCATCCCCGTCTTCGTCATCCTCAAGGACATGGGACTCACCGGTTCCATCGCCTCCCTGATCGTCCCCGCGCTCGGCAGCGCGTTCGGCACCTTCCTGATGCGGCAGTACTTCATGCAGATGCCGCGGGAGCTCGGCGAGGCGGCCCGCATCGACGGTGCGACACAGTTCGGCGTCTTCTGGCACGTGTACTCGCGGATGGCCAGCCCGGCGATCGCGACGCTCGCGATCCTGAACTTCTCGGCGTTCTGGGCCGAGTACTACCGGCCGCTCATCTTCCTCAACCAGCAGGAGACCTTCACGCTGCCGCTCGGACTGGTCGGGCTGCAGGGCAACCTCGGGACCGGCTCGATCTCGGTCGTGCTCGCCGGGGTGGTCCTCACGATGATCCCGAGCGTGCTGCTGTTCGTCTTCGCCCAGCGGTACTTCATCGAGGGCGTCACGGCGGGGTCGTCCCGATGACCGACACGCCCGTGACCGAGGCGCCTCCGGCAGCGGCTGCCTCGGCCGACGCCCGCGCCGTCCCCACTCCGTCCCAGGAAGCAGCACCGACCGTGATCGCACCAGCCGACCACCACCTCCCGCAGTTCCACGTCCGACTGCCCCGCGGGTACGTCAACGACCCGAACGGCCCGATCGACATCGGCGGGCAGGCCCACCTGTACTTCCAGTCCCGGCCGCGCGTCGACCTCGACGTCCCGGTCGAGTGGGGGCACGCGACGAGCGACGACCTCGTGCACTGGACGCTCCACCGTCCGGCGATCGTGCCGGTGCCCGGTGGCGCCGACTCCGGGGGTGCGTGGTCCGGCAACACGGTCCTGCACGAGGGCGTCGTCCGCGCCTACTACTCCGGCAAGGTCGACCACAGCCCGTTCCAGTCGGTGCTGCTCGCCGAGTCAACCGACGGCGGGGCCACCTTCGGTGCGCCCGTCCAGGTCGTCCGGGACCCCACCGCCGACGAGGCGATCACGATGTTCCGCGACCCGTTCGTCTGGGCCGACGGGGACGGGTGGTCGATGGCCGTCGGTGCCGCGGACGTCGACCAGGTGGCCTCCGTCCGGCACTACCGCTCGACCGACGGCGTCGACTGGACGTTCGTCGGCGACCTGGTCGCGATGCCCCGCGGCACGGTCGACGGCATCGACACCGGCGAGGGGTGGGAGTGCCCCCAGGTCATCACGGTCGACGGCACCGACGTGGCGATCGTCGCGTCCTGGTCCCACGCCGAGGGACCCGGCGACGTGCTCGCGGTGCCGTTGACCGGTGCACCGCAGCCGTCCCGGATCGACGACGGCCAGCACTTCTACGCGGCCTCGGTGATGCGGGCAGGGTCCTGGGGGTCGGTGCTGTTCGGCTGGGTCACCGAGGGCCGGACACCGGAGTGGACCGAGCAGGCGGGCTGGTCCGGCGCGATCTCCCTGCCACGCCGCGCGTGGGTCGCGGACGGCCGCCTCCGCACCGAACCCCACCCGGCCGTCGACGCGCTCCGCCCCGACACGGTGCCCTCGGACCGCGGTGAGACCATCGGCGCCCAGGCGGAGATCGTGCTCGAGCTCCCGGTCACCGGCCGCATCCGGGTCCGGTTCTCCGACGACGAGTTCCTCGACGTCGTCGTGGACGCCGCCGCGGGCACGCTCACCGTCGACCGGTCCAGCGCCAGCACGGACCACCGGGCCGACCGAAGCCCTGCCGTGGTCCGTGACGCGTTCGACGCCGCGGCCGACAGGCCGGCGGTCCGGGTGCTGCTCGACGGCTCCGTCGTCGAGGTCTTCACCAGTGCCGGTCGATCCGTCACGACCCGGGTCTACCCGCTGCAGGCACCCCCGTGGACCGTCGAGGCGCCGGCCGGTGCCAGATGGTGGTCGCTCGGGGAGACCGTGGCACCGGTGACGCCCGCGCCGGCGGTGGTCGTCGCGGGATCCGGGCCGGCCTGATGCCCTGGGAACGCGGCAGCGTCGCCGCTCGTGGACGGGGATGCCCGTGTCGGTGATCACCGTCGCCGGGGAGGCACTCGTCGACGTCGTCCACGACGGAGCCGGACACGTCCGCGAGGTACCAGGCGGAGGACCCGCGAACGTCGCGCTCGGCCTGGGACGGCTCGGCGCCGACGTCGAGTTCGCCACCTGGCTCGGTCCCGACGACCGCGGGCACCGCATCGCGGAGCACCTCGCGGCCTCGGGTGTGCGGCTCGTCGACGGAGCCTTCGGCGCCGCACGCACGTCGTCCGCGACGGTGCAGCTCGGTGCCGACGGGCAGCCCTCCTACGTGTTCGACATCGAGTGGGACCTCCCGCCCCTGCGACGGACACCGGAGTGGCTGCACGTCGGGTCGATCGGCGCGTTCCTGCACCCCGGCGCGGAAGCGGTGCTGGCCGCGGCGGAGCGGACGACGGCCGCCGGCGGCACCGTCTCGTTCGATCCGAACATCCGTCCCGCCCTGCTCGGCACCCGGGATGGTGCCCGCGCCCGCTTCGAGGAGCTGGCGACCCGCGCGACGGTGGTGAAGCTCTCCGACGAGGACGCGGCGTGGCTCTGGCCCACGCTCGACCCCGAGGCGGTGCTCGGCTCGATCCTCGCCCTCGGGCCGGAACTCGCGGTGATCACCACGGGTGCCTCGGGGTCCGTCCTGGCCACGGCGGACGAGCGGGTGTCGGTCCCGGGTGAACCGGTGGAGGTCGTCGACACCGTGGGTGCCGGCGACACCTACACGGCCACGCTCGTCCGGCAGCTCACCGGGGACCGGGCGCAGCCGACCGACGGATCGTCGCTGGGGCCCCTCGACCGCGCGGCGCTGACCGTGCTCGGGCGGACCTGCTCCACCGCCGCGGCGATCACGGTCGGTCGCCGCGGTGCCGACCTGCCGACGGCGGACGAGATCCACCTCGCCGGCGCACCGAGGGCCGAGCGGTGACGGCGCCCACCGTCACGGACGGGGCACGGCGCCGCACGACGGGCACGATGTCCCTCGGCCAGCACCTCGACGAACTGCGCCGACGGCTCGCCCGTGCAGCGCTGGCCGTGGCCGTGGCGGCGGTCGCCGGCTGGTTCCTCACACCCGCCGTGCTCGCGGGGCTCCGTGCCCCGGTCGCCGAACTCGCGACGGGCATCGGCGGGCACACCGCCGAGCTGAACTTCCCGGCGATCAGCGGGGCCTTCGACCTCCGCCTCCAGATCACCCTGACCATCGCCGTCGTCCTCGCCTGTCCGGTCTGGCTCCACCAGGCGTGGGCGTTCGTCGTCCCCGCGCTGCTCCGGAAGGAGCGGGCACACGCCGTCGGGTTCCTCGGTTCGGCGATCCCGCTGTTCCTCGGCGGGTGCTGGTTCGGGTGGTCCGTCCTGCCCCACGTCGTGCAGGTGCTCGGCAGCTTCGTCGCGCACCAGGACACCTCGATCGTCGACGCGAAGGCCTACTACGACTTCGCGATCAAGCTCGTGCTCGCCGTCGGGATCGCCTTCGTCCTCCCGGTGTTCCTCGTCCTGCTCAACGTCGTCGGGGTGCTCTCGGCGGCGGCGATCCGGGGCGCCTGGCGCATCGCGGTCCTCTGCATCCTCGTCTTCACCGCCCTCGTCACGCCGTCCGCCGACGTCGCCTCGATGTTCCTGCTGGCCGTGCCCATGGTCGTGCTCTACCTCGCCGCGTGCACCGTCGCGTGGCTGCACGACCGTCGCCTCGAGCGTCGTCTCGCAGCGGCCTCGCGCGCCGTCGACTGACGCGCACCCTCCTGTCCTGCATCCCCCATCCCGTCCACCCAAGGAGAACACCGTGCTCGGCAACCTCACCGGCATCCACCTACTCGTCATCCTCGGCATCGTCGTCCTGCTCTTCGGCGCCACGAAGCTGCCGGCGCTCGCCAAGGGCCTCGGACAGTCGCTCACGATCTTCCGGCGGGAGGTGCGGGACGGCGACCAGCACCGTCCCGCGTCCGACACCGCGGCTCCCGCACCGGAAGCGGCCCCGGCGACCCCCACCGAATGACCCGACCACGCCGGTCCGACGGGAGCGTGCGGTGGACGTCGACAAGCTGATCGTCCTCGGGATCGTCGCCGCCGTGTTCCTCGGCCCCCATCGCCTCGTCGGCGCGGCGCAGCAACTCGCCGTCTTCATCCGACGACTCCGTCGGTGGGCCGACGCCACGAAGGCGCAGGTCGAGGAGGAGACCGGTGTCGAGATCGACTGGTCCGAGCTCGACCCGCGTCGGTACGACCCACGCCGGATCATCCGTGACGCCCTCACCCAACCGCCGTCGACACCGTCCGCGAGCGAGCAGCCGGACCACCTGTCCGTGACGCCGCCCGGCGGGCGCGGACCGCACGAGTGACACCCTGCGCTCGCGAACCGCACGGCTGACACCCTGCGCTCGCACCCCCGTCGTCCCGACGACTCCCGAGAAGGTCTTCAGAGAGGAAGGCTCGAACCACCATGTTCCGACCACTGCAGCGCTTCGGCGCGATCGCGGCGGCAGCCGTGACGGGCGCGCTGGTCCTGGCGTCCGTGACCGCCACCGCCAGCGAAGCCGACACCCGCCAGTACCACGAGACGTACCGGCCCCAGTTCCACTACTCGCTCCCGTCCGGCTGGATCGGCGACCCGAACGGGCTCGTCCACGAGGACGGCCTCTGGTACCTGTTCAGCTACGGCACGTGGGAGGGGGCCGTCAGCAAGGACCTCGTGCACTGGCAGAAGATCCCCGTGCGCGGTCCGGAGCCCGACCCCGGGAGCTCGGCGTTCTACTCCGGGGGAGCGGTCGTGGACACCGGCAACACCAGCGGCCTCGGGACGAAGCGGCACCCCGCGATGGTGGCGTTCTACACGAGCGTGCAGGCGGGCACCGGCATCCAGACGCAGTCGATGGCGTACAGCACCGATCACGGCCGCACCTGGACCCGGTACGCCGGCAACCCGGTCCTCGACCTCCACTCGACGAACTTCCGCGATCCGAAGGTGTTCTGGTACGCGCCGAAGAAGCAGTGGGTGATGGCCGTCACGCTCTCCGACCAGTACAAGATCGCCTTCTACACGTCGAAGGACCTCCGGTCGTGGACGCACGCGAGCGACTTCGGCCCGCACGGTGCGACCAGCGGTGTGTGGGAGATGCCGGACCTCTACTCCCTGCCGGTGGACGGCGACCGCCGGAGGACGAAGTGGGTCCTCACCGTCAGCGTGGGCAGCACCGGCGTCCAGTACTTCACGGGGCAGTTCGACGGGACGTCCTTCACACCGGACGGACCCGCCACCTACACGGCGCCGCGTGGCACGGACGTCGCCGACTTCGAGTCCGGCATCTACGCCGGGTGGACGGCGACCGGTTCCGCGTTCGGCACCGGTCCAGCGGCGGGCGCGCTCCCCGACCAGCAGGACGTCAGCGGGTACCAGGGCCGGTACCTCGTCGACAGCTTCGCCGGTGGTGACGCATCGACGGGGACCCTCACCTCAGCGCCGTTCACGGTCCGCGGGAAGCGGCTGAACTTCCTCGTCGGTGGCGGCGACAGCCCCGCCGTTCCGGGCGCGGTCCCCGCCGGGACGGTCCCCGAGGGCACCGTCCTCGCCGACTTCGCCGGACCCACCTACGGAACGGGATGGACGGCCACCGGGGCGTTCGTCGGTGCCGGTCCGACCCAGGAGTCCCTGCCGAACCAGATCGGCAGCTCGGTGCTCGACACCTTCACGCCTGCCGGCGACACCGGGACGGGGACGATCACATCGCGGACGTTCACGATCACGAAGCCGTACGTCGACCTGCAGATCGCGGGCGGGGACCACCCGTGGGGGCAGCCGCACCCCACGGCGGTCAACCTCGTCGTCGGCGGGAAGGTCGTGCAGTCGGTCACCGGTGACGGCACCGGCACGCTCCGGTGGGCGAGCCTCGACGCCTCCGCGTACCGGGGCGAGGACGCCCAGGTCCAGATCGTCGACGACA
>NZ_BACZ01000122.1 GCF_000333375.1 Curtobacterium sp. B18 | reverse complement strand
CCGAAGATCCGGCAGCTCGACAAGAAGGCGTCGCTGCAGGTCACTGCGATCAACGGCACCGACTGGAACGACTTTCTCGCGAAGGTGCTCACGCAGATCGCGTCCGGCGACGTCCCCGACATCGTCAGCGTCGCGACCGAGGGGCAGCAGCTGCTCGCGTCGAAGAACCTGCTGACGCCGCTCGACGACCTCGTCACGAAGAACCTGTCGGGGCTGTCCACCTACTTCAGGGGCATCCACCCCTCGCTGGTCGAGTCGACGATGTACGAGGGGCACCTCTACACGCTGCCGGACAGCTTCAACGCGGGCAGCATGTTCTACTCGACCTCCCTGTTCGACAAGGCCGGACTCTCGCGCCCCGCCGCGAACTGGTCGATGGACGACTTCCACTCGTCGGCGGAGAGCCTGGCCAAGGTCGGCGGCAGCACCTACGCGTTCGACTGGGTCGTGCGGCTCTGGGGCAGCTGGACCTCGTTCCTGTACGCGAACGACGGCAACCTGCTCGAGGAGGGGCGCTACTCCGGCGGCGACTGGCTCTGGGGGAGCAAGGCGTTCGACGGCAACGCGGTGGGCGTCAGCGGTCGCAAGGGCGGCTGGAAGTGGGGCGACCCGACCGCGAACTCCGACGCCGCGGTCGAGGCACTGCAGTACGTGATCGACCTGCAGAAGTCGGGGGCGTCGCCCTCGCCCGACGTCGGCGGTGGCAGCACGCTGCAGGGGCTCTTCGCCTCCGGGCGCATCGGCATGACGATCGGCGGCGGCTTCTGGGCCGGCGGGCTCCACAACGCCGGCATGAAGGACGGCAGCTTCGACGTCGTCGAGTTCCCGACGTGGAAGAGCAACAAGTCGCTCTTCGGTGCCGGCGGGTACGGCATCTTCAACTCGTCGAAGCAGAAGGACCTCGCCTTCGAGGTCATCAAGCTCATGGTGCAGCCCGAGAGCTTCGACGCGCTCTGGCCGGGCAACGTCACCACGCCCGCGCAGAAGTCGCTCCTCACGGCCGACCGGTACGGGACGACAGGGCCGGAGCACTGGTCGGTGTTCTACGACCAGCTCGACAACTCGGTGCCGATCTCCGCGCCGCCGTACTACAACGCACTCGCGACGGCCCTGAACCAGCGCACCACGCAGGCGATCTCGTCCGGCAACGCGAAGAAGGCGCTCGACGGCCTGCAGGCCGACATCGAGAAGGCCGCCGCGCAGGCGTCGTGATGACCGCGACGACAGGGATCCGCTCCCGGCGGGCTGCCGAGGTCGCAGCCCGCCGGCCGGCGGCCAGACGCGTCCGACGCCGCGAGGCCTCCTTCGGCTACGCGATGATCGGCCTGGCGGTGGTCTTCGTCGCCGTCTTCACCTTCATCCCGATCCTCGCGTCGCTCGGACTCTCGTTCACGTCGTGGGACGTGATCAGCAGCCCGAAGTTCGTCGGGCTGGACAACTACGTGCGGCTGTTCACCGACGGGCCGGTGCTCGCGTCGTTCGGCGTGACCGTCGTCCTCGCGATCTGCATCGTCGCCCTGCAGATCTCGCTCGGGATGCTGCTGGCGGTCCTGGCGAACAACCGGAAGCGCAACGCCACGCGCGTCTTCTTCCGGACGTCGTTCTACCTGCCGCTGCTCGCGTCGTCCGCCGCGGTGTCGATCTTCATGGGTTACATCTTCGACACCAAGTTCGGGCTCATCAACTACTACCTGACCGAGATCGGGCTCCCCGGGGCGCACTGGCTCAACGACCC
>NZ_BACZ01000123.1 GCF_000333375.1 Curtobacterium sp. B18 | reverse complement strand
ATCCACGAGGCGTACCGGGTCGTTGCGCCGTCCCCGACGACCGGTGCGGCACCGTTCAGGGGCGCGAAGTCGTCTGTGACGTCGAGCTCGTCCGCGTACGCCGCCCGGAGCGTCCGGGGGAGGTCGAAGCGCAGCGAACCGTCCGGTCGCTGGTGCGCCTGCAGGGTCGCCATCGTGCCGGCCCACTGCCACGCCCCGGCGTCGCGCTCGCCCTCCTTCGTGGCGATCCAACCGACGAAGAAGCGGTCCTCGCCGAGGGCGACGGTCTTCGCGGCGTAGAACGCACGGCTGTCGACGGTGTCGTCGGCGGGTGCGAGCCACGGCCCGTCGGGCGACGTCGCGATGCGGTACCGGGTGCAGAACGCGTCGGAGAACTCGGAGTACACGAGGTACCACCAGTCGCCCCATCGGAAGACGTCCGGGCACTCGTGGGCGATGAACCGGTGCGGCGCCCAGAACGGGTCAGCGTCGCGCCAGGTGACGAGGTCGTCGGACTCGAGGCGGGCGACCAACCCGGACCGGCGGTACGGCTCGTCCGGGCGGCGGGTCGCGAGGAGCATCTGCCAGGGGCGGTCGGCGGACGGCCGGAACACGAACGGGTCGCGCCAGTCCTCGGGCGCGTAGCCCGGCAGTGCGGGCAGGTCCCACTCGGGGTGCTTCGTCCAGCTCGTGAGGTCGCCGTCGGAGGTCGCGTGGCACACGACCTGGACGTCCTTCCGGACGAGGTCGGTGTCGGTCGTGATGCGCGGGTTGTGGCCGGTGGAGAACAGGTGCAGCAGCCCGGTGTCGTCACGGACGACGCTGCCCGTGTAGCAGTCGAAGTCGCTGGCGTCCGGGCCGCCCGAGGGCAGCACGACGCCGTGGTCCTCGAACGTCACGAAGTCCGTCGTCGAGACCGCCGCCCAGGGCATGCCGGTCGGGCGGTCGACGGGTGCCGCGTCCGGCCGTTCGTCGAGCAGGTGGTACAGCCAGGCCCGGTCACCGTCGGCGAACGGGATGACGTCGCCCACGAAGCCGTTCGGCGGGCGGTGGTGGGTGCTCGGCTGGTCGGTCACTCGGACTCCTGCGGTTCGGTGTCGATGCGTGGTGCGGCCAGGGAGCTGCGCGGGACGTACTCGCACGGCACGAGGTGGCGGCCGGGGTCGTGCGTCTCGGCGAGCAGCAGCGTGCCGGCGTCGAAGCCCATCTGCTGGTGGGGGAGCGCGACCGTCGTCAGCGGCGGGTGCATCTGGTCGGCGAGGTCGGGCTGGTCGTCGAAGCCGACGATGCTGACGTCCTCGGGGCAGCGCAGCCCGAGGGACTGCGCGGCCATCAGTGCGCCGACGGCCATGCGGTCGTTCCCGCACACCAGCGCGGTCGGCGGGTCCTCGGCGAGGAACTCCATCGCGAGGTCGTAGCCCGACCCGACCTGGTACGTGCCGAACCGGACGGGGACGGTGTCCGCCCGGAGACCGGCCTCGGCCGCCGCCTCGTCGAACCCGCGCTTGCGCTCGCGGCAGGCGTAGTCGTCCTCCGGCCCGCCGAGGAACGCGACGTCGGTGTGTCCGGCCGCGAACACGGCGGCGGCGACGTCGCGCCCGCCCTGGAACTCGTCGGCCAGCACGGTGACGGCCGGCGCGCCGTCCGGCGGGAAGCAGTTCACGAAGACCGTCGGCACGTCCTCGACGCCGGAGACCGGCACCACGTCCTCGGGCCCGGGGGCGGCGTAGATCAGGCCGGCGACGCCCTGCTGCACGAGGTTCGCCACGGCGGCCTTGCCCCCGTCGGACGTCTGCGCGGTCTCGACCACGAAGCACACGTACCCGGCCGCCTGGACGGCCTGCTGGACGCCGAGCACGATGTGACCGGCGTAGGGCTGGGAGACGAGCCGGTCCGCGATGACCCCGACCGTGTACGACCGGTTGGACCGCAGGACTGCGGGCGCG
>NZ_BACZ01000124.1 GCF_000333375.1 Curtobacterium sp. B18 | reverse complement strand
AGTAGGTGTTCAGCAGGCCGACGGAGTTGAGCTCCTGGAAGATCGGGATGATCAGCACCTGCGTGGGGATCATGATCCCGAGGATGATGAGCAGGAACGCGATGTTCCGCCCGCGGAACACGAGTCGCGACAGCGCGAACGCGGCCATCGACGCGAACAGCACCGTCAGGAGCGCGGTGACCACGCTCGTGATGCCGCTCGCGAGGTACCAGTTCCAGATGTCGCCGGCCTGGAACAGCGCCGCGTAGGAGTGCAGCGTCGGGTTCCAGTTGGACAGGATGGCGTTCGCGCCGAGGGCCGCGACGCCGTTGTCGGACAGCGACGTCTTCAGGGCGAACAGGCTCGGGATGAGCCAGATGATCGCGAACACCGTGAGGATGATCGCGGCCGTGATGTTGAACCCCTTGCCCGAGACGCCGATCTTCGCGGCGTTCGCGGGTGCCGCAGCGGAGACGCCGGAGCGGAAGCGGGGGCGGTCGGTGGTGATGCTCTCGGTGGCGGTCATGTCAGGCCCCGATCTCTCGCTTGGCGGCAGCGCGCTCGACGAGCTGCCGGATGACTGCGATCGCGACGATCACGATGAACAGGAGCACCGATGCGGCCGAGGCGGCACCGAGTCGGTTGTCGGTGAAGCCGACGCCCGTGATGAGCTGCAGCGAGACCTGGGTGGAGATGCCCGGTCCGCCGTTCGTCATCAGGTACACCTGGTCGAAGATCTTCAGGCTGGCGATGATCTGCAGCAGGATCACCAGCGTCGTGGTGCGACCGAGCAGCGGCAGCGTGATCGACTTGATCTGCTGCCAGCTCGACGCCCCGTCGACCGCGGCGGCTTCGTACAGTTCGCGCGGGATCTCCTGGAGCCCGGCGAGGTAGAGGACGAAGTTGAACCCGAGCGTCCACCAGACGGTGGCGATCGCGACGCCGATCATCGCGGTGTTCGGGCTCGCCAGCACACCGGCGCCCGGCGTGATGCCGATCGCCTGCTGGACGGACGCGAACAGACCCGTCGCCGGGGTGAAGATGAACACCCAGATGAGCGAGATCGTCGCCGACGGCAGGATGAACGGCAGGAAGAACGCCAGGCGGAAGAACCACTGGCCGCGGTTCATCCGGTTCGTCAGCACGGCGAACAGGAACGCCAGGATGACGAGCGGCGGCGTCGTGTACAGCGTGAACTGCAGCGTGTGCCAGAGCGACGACCAGAAGTCGGCGCGGCCGAGCATCTCGGCGTAGTTGGCGAACCCGGCGAAGCTGCCGAGCCCGGTGCGGACGGTCGAGGTGTTGAAGAAGCTCGAGACGATCATCCAGATCGTGGGGCCGAGCAGGAAGGCCAGGTAGAACAGGCCGAACGGTGCGAGGAAGAGCCACCCGCTGCGGCCCTGGCCGCGCGTGAGGCTGGTCCGGTAGGTGCCGGTTCGTCGAGGAGCGGTGGTCGCCTCCGTGGGACGGGTGAGGACTGGTGCTGCAGTCACGTCATCGTGCCTTTCGCGCGGTGTTCACGGTGGGGACGTGCCCGGTCACAGCGGGCTCGGGGTGTTGAGGTAGGTCGCGAGTTGGTCCTTGATCGCCGACATGGCCTGCGCGGGGGAGCTGCTGCCCTGCTGGACGAGGGCGAGCTGGGCGCCGACGGTGTTCTCGAACGTCGATCCGGAGCCGCCGTACCAGGCCGGGTCGTCGAACACCGCGCTCTCGGCGGCCGAGGCGTAGTTCGACTGCGGCGTGAGCTTCTTGTACGCGGTGCTGTCGTACGTCGGCAGGTACGCCGGGACGTGTCCGCCCTGGGCCCAGGTGAGGCTCTGCTCGAGCATCTGCTTGATGAAGAGCATGTGGGCCTTCCGCTGCTCCGGCGTCCGGTCCTTGCGGGGCAGGATGAACGTGTGCGAGTCGGCCTGCGTCGCCGGCTTGTCGAAGAGCTGCGGGATCGGCGCCATGCCGAACTTCAACCCCTTGATCGACTGCGCCGTGCTGATCTCCCACTCGCCCTGCATGAAGAAGCCGGCCTTGCCGGTGAACATCAGCGTCTGCGCCGTGGCGTAGTCGAGGCCCTTGTTCAGCCAGCCGTTCTTGACCCACTTCTGGGTCATGTCGGTGACCTTCGTGTAGGCGTCCTCGTTCACGGTCAGCTTCGAGCCGCCGTCGCTGATGAACGGCGTCGCCCCCTCGATCTGGTTGTACATGGTCCAGAAGAAGCGCCACGGGGTCGCGACCTCGCTGACGTTGGCGACGTTGAGGGCCGTGCCGCCGGTGACCTTCGCGACCGCGGCCAGCGCGCTCTCGAAGGCGTCGATCCCGGTGAGGTCCTTGAGCTTGCCGTCGCCGTCGATCAGGCCCGCCTTCTGGCAGATGTCAACGTTGTAGAAGAGGACGAACGGGTGGGTGTCGAGCGGGATGCAGATGTTCTTCCCGTCGGTCTTCTGCGCCGTCCAGGCCTTCTGGTTGAAGTCGCTGGCGCTCAGGCCGACGCTCGCCAGGTCGTCGCTCGTGATCGGGTCGAGCAGGTCACCGTCCCAGAGCGGCTTCGCACGGGTGAGGTGGGCGATGGCGACGTCCGGCGGCTTGTTCCCGACGGTGGCCAGTGTGACCTTCGAGTAGTACGGGTTGCCCCACGCGAAGGTGGTCGCCTGCAGGGACGACGAGCCGCCGTGCTGCTTGGCGTAGCCGGCCTCCATGTCCTGCATGCGGACGCCGTCACCGCCGCCGAAGAGGTTCCAGAAGACCAGGGTCTCCGGGTTGAGCGGGGCTCCGGCGATGCCGGCGGCGAGGGGGCTGGAGCAGGCCGCGAGCGGCAGCACCGTGGCGGCGGCTGCACCTGCGGCGAGGAGGCTCCTCCGCGTGAAGGCACCGCCTCGTGGGTGCGAGGTGGGTACGGGGATACGGTTCGGCATGGCATCACTCCATCGGGACGGGCCGAGTCGGAGCAGGGTCGGTGCTCCGTGAGCGCTCACGTTAGCGCGCGTCCCGGCGTGCCGCCACCCTTTCGGTGCGGCTGGCGGCCGATCCGTGATGTTCGCGGGCGCCCCCTTTCGTGTCGCGCGGAAAGCCGCTAGCGTTTCGGGAACGTGAGCGCTCACTTTCGTCGAGCGCAGGCAGCCCCACGATCGAAGGAGATCCATGCCCCGCACACACCTCGTCCTCGATGCCGCGTTCACCGTGGGGCCGGTGCGACGTCGCCTGTTCGGCGGGTTCGTCGAGCACCTCGGACGCCACGTCTACGACGGCATCCACGAGCCGGCGCACGAGACCGCTGACGAGCACGGCTTCCGCAAGGACGTCGTCGAGCTCGTCAAGGAACTCGGTGTGTCCGCGATCCGCTACCCCGGTGGCAACTTCGTCTCCGGCTACAAGTGGGAGGACGGCGTCGGCCCGGTCGAGCAGCGTCCCCGTCGTCTCGACCTCGCCTGGCACTCGACCGAGACGAACGAGGTCGGCCTGCACGAGTTCCAGCACTGGCTCGACCAGGTCGGCTCGGAGCTCATGCTCGCCGTCAACCTCGGCACCCGCGGCACGCAGGAGGCCATCGAGCTCCTCGAGTACGCGAACATCGACGCCGGTACCGCGCTCAGCGAGTACCGGAAGTCGAACGGCCGTCAGGAGCCCTTCGCGATCTCGATGTGGTGCCTCGGCAACGAGATGGACGGCCCGTGGCAGCTCGGCCACAAGAACGCCGAGGACTACGGCAAGCTCGCCGCGATGACCGCCAAGGCCATGCGGCAGATCCAGCCGGACCTCGAGCTCGTGGCCTGCGGTTCCTCCGGAGCTTCGATGCCGACGTTCGGCGAGTGGGAGCGCACCGTCCTCGAGCACACCTACGACGACGTCGACTACATCTCCGCGCACGCCTACTACGAGGAGGGCGACGACCTCGCCTCGTTCCTCGCCTCCGGCGTCAACATGGACCACTTCATCAAGACGGTCACGACCGCGGCCGACCACGTGCAGGCGCAGAAGAAGTCCGACAAGCGGATCGACATCTCGTTCGACGAGTGGAACGTCTGGTCCATCTCGAAGTGGAACGAGCAGCAGAAGACCTTCGAGCTGCAGGACTGGCCGGTCGCCCCTCGCCTGCTCGAGGACGTCTACACCGTCGCGGACGCCGTCGTCGTCGGCGGCCTGCTCATCTCGCTGCTCCGCCACGCGGACCGCGTTGCCTCGGCGTCGCTCGCGCAGCTGGTCAACGTCATCGGCCCGATCATGACCGAGCCCGGCGGCCCGGCCTGGCGCCAGACGACGTTCTTCCCGTTCTCGCTGACCTCGCGCCTGGCCAACGGCACGTCGCTGCAGGTCAAGTCCTCTGGCGACACGGTCGACGGCGGCAAGTACGGCGAGGTCCCGGTCGTCGACTCGGCCGCCACCGTCGGCGAGGACGGCAAGGCCGCGGTCTTCCTGGTCAACCGGCACCCGTCCGAGTCGACCTCGGTGACGATCGACCTCGCCGGCCTGTCCGTCGAGGGTGACGTCCGCGCCGAGGGCGTCTGGGACGACGACCTGCACGCGGTGAACGACCTGGCGAACACCGAGCGCGTCGGACTGCGCACGAACGACACCGTCCGCCGTGAGGGTGACACCATCACGATCGAACTGCCGCCGGTCTCCTGGACCGCCGTGTCGATCGGCTGAAGCGCCTCGGCGCACGCTGCGGCGGGCGTCGAGTGAGCACAGAGGGCGTCGGGCCGCTTCGCGGTGCCGGCGCCCTCTGCCGTGCGCGGGGCCGGGTGCGATGCCAGTTCACGGGGTGCGCGACAGTTCACGCGGTGGCGGGCGCGTGAGGTGTCGGTGAGCGCGTGAGGCACGTTGCGGTGGTCGGGAGGCCGCTTGGCTGCGGCCGGGAGGCGCGGGGCGGGCTGGTGCCGCGCCTCCCGTCCGCCGCGCGGTCGCGTGTTCACGGCGTGGGCGACAGTTCACGGGGTGGCGGGCGCGTGAGCTGTCGCTGGGCGCGTGAGGCGCGTTGCGGCGGTCGGGAGGCCGGGAGGCCGGGAGATCGGGAGGCGCGGGGCCGGGAGGCGCGGGGCGGGCTGGTGCCGCGCCTCCTGTCCGCCGCGCGGTCGCGTGTTCACGGCGTGGGCGACAGTTCACGGGGTGGCGGGCGCGTGATGTGTCGGTGGGCGCGTGAGGTGCCCGCGACGGCGCGGCCGGCGCGGCGGCGCAGCAGCGCGACGCCTCAGGCGGGCGGCGGCGGGGTGCAGCGCACGGCCCGGGCCCGCCAGGTGATCTCCTCGACGAAGGCGGCCGTGTCGGGGCCGAGTGGATCGTCCGGGGCGTCCTCGACCAGCAGTCCGAGCGCCGGGGCGAGCAGGAAGGACGTCGTCGTGGTGCTCCCGAAGGCGTCGACGGTCGGGACCGCCACGGTGTCCGCGAGTCCGGCGTGCGCGAGCGCTGCGGCGTAGTCCAGGACGGCGTCCGCTGCCTCGTCCGAGGTCAGGACGGCGCTCAGGCCGTACACGATGTTCTTCATGATCCGAACGCGCCGAGGTGGGGAGATGAGGACCGCAGCGGTGGCTCGTCCTCCGGACACACGGAAGTGGCGCACACCCGGGGCCGGGACAGCAAGCCGGCTTCGTGTGCACGGTACGCCCCGCTCGCTGACCGTGTGACGTGCAGCCACACCCTGCCCGGCGTCAGACGGGCGGCGGCGCCGTGCTCGAGCGGACGACCAGGCGCACCGGGACGAGATCGGCCTCGTTCCGGACGGGCTGCCCGTCGATCTGGGACAGCAGGTTCGTGACCGCACGACGACCGACCTCGTCGAAGGACTGGTGCACGGTGGTGAGCGGCGGCCAGAACGAGTCGGACTCGGGGGAGTCGTCGAAGCCCACCACGCTGAGGGTCCCGGGCACGGGTCGCCCGGCCTCGTGCGCCGCCCGGAGGACCCCGAGCGCGGTCTGGTCGTTCGCGGCGAACACCGCGGTGATCTCCGGGCGCCGGGCGATCTCCTGCCCGGCGCGGTACCCGGACTCGGAACCCCAGCCGCCGCGGAACACCGGCGGGACGGGCCGCCCGGCGGCCTCGAGCGTGGCCTGCCAGGCGGCGAGCCGTCGGGCGGCCGAGTAGGACGACTCGGGCCCGGCGACGTGCCAGACGGTCTCGTGGCCGAGGTCGAGCAGGTGCTGCGTGGCCCGGCGGGCGCCGTCGGCCTGGTCGGTGTCGATCGCGGGGTGCTGCGTGGTGCCGGTGGAGTCGACCACGACCATCGGGACGCCGTCGGGCAGGACGACCTCGGCCGTGTCGATGATGTGCGACTCGATGATGATCACCACGCCGTCGACGGCCTGCTCGTGCAGTCGCGAGAAGGCCGAGCGGACGCCTTCCTCGGTGCGTGAGGCCATCGGCAGCAGCGTGATGGTGAAGTCGGCGGCACCCGCTGCGTCGGCGATCGCCTCGAGGGTGCGCATGTTGCCGAACGACGCGAGCGTGAACATGATCACGCCGATCGTGCGGAAGCGCCCGGAGCGCAGTGCCCGGGCGGCGCGGTTCGGCCGGTAACCGAGGTCGTCCATCGCACGCCGGACACGGTCGCGGGTGTCGGGGGAGACGTTGTCGAACCCGCGGGCGACCCGGGAGACGGTCTGCATCGAGACCCCGGCGGCTTCGGCCACGGCGGCCATCGACGGGGAGCGACGTGCGGCGGCCGCAGCCGCCAGTTCGGTCGTCACGATGCCCCTCCGGTTCCGGGCGATCTGCCCTGCAGTCCCCAGACGGTAGCGCATGTTGACGTTGCCATGCTATCGTCGCGGCGTTCGATGTTGACGTCAACATCGACGGACCGGAACACCGCACGACAAGGGAGTCACATGAGCACGCTGGAAGCGCGCGCAGCCGGAGCCACCGCGCCGGCCGTGCCACCGCGGCGCCGCGCCAGGCCGCGCGGCCGCTACACGGGATGGCTCTTCGTCGGCCCCTTCGTCCTCGTGCTCGTCGCGATGCTCATCGTGCCGATCGGGTACGCGCTGTGGCTCAGTCTGTTCCGCGACCAGCTCATCGGCGGCAACCAGTTCGTCTGGTTCGCCAACTACGTGCAGCTCTTCCAGGACGCCAAGTTCTGGTCGGGCCTCGGCCGCGTCGCGGTGTTCCTCGTCGTGCAGGTCCCGATCATGCTCGGCCTGGCCCTCGTCGCCGCCCTCGCGCTCGACAGCGCCCGGCTCTGGGGGACGTCGTTCTTCCGCATCGCGGTGTTCCTGCCCTACGCGGTCCCCGGTGTCGTCGCAGCGCTCATCTGGGGCTTCATCTACGGCAACCAGTTCGGCCTCACCGGCACGGCGAACCACGCGATGGGCATCGACCTGCTGCAGCCGTTCAGCCCGGACTGGGTCCTCACGTCGATCGGCAACGTGGTCACGTGGGAGTTCCTCGGCTACAACATGCTGATCTTCTACGCCGCGCTCCGCACCGTGCCCGGTGAGCTGTACGAAGCCGCCGAGCTCGACGGCGCGGGCCCGATGCGCACCGTGTTCTCGATCAAGCTCCCGGCCCTGCGTGGCCCGATGGTGATCGCCACGATCTTCTCGATCATCGGCAGCTTCCAGCTCTTCAACGAGCCGAACCTGCTGAAGACGCTCGCCCCGAACGTCATCGGCAGCGCCTTCACCCCGAACATGTACGCCTACTCGCTGTCCTTCAGCGGCCAGCAGTTCAACTACTCCGCCACCGTCGCGATCGTCATGGGCGTGATCACCGCGGTGATCGCCTACGTCGTCCAGGTCCGCGGCACCCGCGAGGAGAACCGATGAGCACCCTGCAGCACCCGGCGACCGGCGCGACCGGCCCGGCCACCGTCACCGAGGCGACCACGACGCTCCGCGACCCGCGCACCCGGTCGACCCGCGCCTCCCGGCGTGCCGAGCGGAAGGCCGAGCAGCACGTCGACGGCCGCAGGCCGAAGCGCTCCGGCCTCCTCACCGCCGTGATGATCGTCTTCGTCGTCTACTCGTTCGCGCCGCTGTTCTACCTGCTCGTGAACAGCACGAAGACGCAGGCCTCGCTCCTGTCGACCTTCGGTCTGTGGTTCGGCGGGAAGTTCAACCTCTGGCAGAACATCGTCGACACGCTCACGTACAACGACGGCATCTTCGTCCAGTGGCTCGGCAACACGCTGCTCTACGTGGTCGTCGGCGCCGGCGGTGCGACGCTCCTCGCCACGATCGCCGGCTACGGCATGGCGAAGTTCCAGTTCCCCGGCCGCCGCGCGGTGTTCGCCGTGGTCCTCGGCGCGATCGCCGTCCCCGGCACCGCCCTCGCCGTCCCGACGTTCCTGCTCTTCTCGCAGTTCGGCCTGACGAACACCCCGTGGGCGATCATCCTGCCCTCGCTGATCAGCCCGTTCGGCATGTACCTCATCTGGACCTACGCGGTCGACGCCATCCCCGCCGAACTCCTCGAGGCCGCCCGCATGGACGGCGCCGGCGAGTTCCGCATCTTCTTCACGATCGCGCTCCGTCTGCTCGCTCCCGGTGTCGTCACGGTCCTGCTCTTCGCGGTCGTCGCCACCTGGAACAACTACTTCCTGCCGCTCATCATGCTGAGCGACCCGAAGTGGTACCCCCTGACCGTCGGCCTGAACCAGTGGAACGCGCAGGCCACCGGGTCCGGTGCCGAGCCGATCTACAACCTCGTCGTCACCGGATCGCTCCTCACGATCATCCCGATCGTGGTCGCGTTCCTCTTCCTCCAGCGCTTCTGGCAGTCCGGCCTCGCGGCCGGGTCCGTCAAGGCCTGACCCGTCAGGCCGGGAGGCGCGGGGCGACCCCGCCACGCGCCTGCCGGCCCGGCACACAGCAGCTCCACCCCCTCTCCACGAAGAAGTGAAAGGCACCTCCATGAACAAGCGTCTCCGGCGCGGCCTCAGCGCCGTCGCCATCGGCGTCACCGCAGCCGTCGCCCTCGCCGCCTGCGCCTCCGGCGGCTCCTCGTCCGGCGGTTCGTCCGACGACATCTCGAAGGCCCTCAAGGACGGCGGCACGCTGACCTACTGGTCCTGGACCCCGTCCGCCAAGGACCAGGTGGCCGCGTTCGAGAAGGCCTACCCCAGGGGAAAGGTCAGCTCGTCAACGCCC
>NZ_BACZ01000125.1 GCF_000333375.1 Curtobacterium sp. B18 | reverse complement strand
GCCTCCCGTTCCGTGGTCGGTCGCGTGGACTACGCGAGCTGCGACGCGGACGTCAGCGGCACGATCACCCGGTGCGCCTCGCGCAGGACGTCGAGCGTGTGCTGGACCTCGTCCGCACGCTCCTCGGGCGTCCAGCCGAGCGACCCGGCGAGCACGTCCGCCAGCTCGTCGAGCAGGTCGATCGTGACTCCGCCGACGAAGGCGAGGTTCGTGCGCCGGAGGACCACGTCGACCAGGTGCACGGCCTGCTCGCGCTCGGCGAAGTACGCGACCTCGGCACGGGTGAGGCCCGGGTCGGACTCGAGGGGCTCGACGGGGCCGTCGACCAGGACGTCCACGACCTCGGCGGCACGGGTGCCGTAGCGCTCGAGCAGTCCCTCGACGACGGAGGCGTCGAGGCCGTCGCGGTGCGACTTGATCCACAGGGCACGCTGGGCGTCCGTGGTCGGGAAGTCCTTGCCGCCGCCGATCGGCATGCCGGTGGTGTCGACCGTGCGGGTCACGCCGAGCTTGGTCGTGACGTCGGTGGACAGGTGCGCGGCGAGGGCGCGGAAGGTCGTCCACTTGCCGCCGACGAGCGACAGCACGGTCGAGTGCGGCAGCCCGGCGATCGGGGTGTCGACGATCCGGTAGTCGCGCGAGACGAAGCCGGGCGCGGTGTCCTCGTGGCGGGGCAGCGGCCGGATGCCGGAGTAGCTGTAGACGATGTGGTCGCGGGTGAGCGCGATCTGCGGGAAGACGTGCTGCACCAGGCCGAAGAAGTAGTCGATCTCCTCGTCGGTGGTGACGACCGGCTTCGACGGGTCGGCGTCGATGTCCGTCGTGCCGATGAGGACCCGGCCCTTGAGCGGGTAGATGAGTACGATGCGGCCGTCGTTGTTCTCGAAGAACAGCTCGCGGCCCTTCGTCGCCTCGAGCAGCTCGGGGTTGTCGACGACGATGTGGGAGCCCTTCGTGCCGCCCATGAACGTCGTCGCGCCGCCGAACGCCTGGTTCGTCAGGTCGGTCCAGGGGCCGGATGCGTTCACGACGACGTCGGCGGTGAAGACGAACTCCTCGCCGGTCTCCTGGTCGCGGAGCAGGACGCCACCGTCACGGGTGCCGGCGGCCTCGACGTAGTTGACGGCGCGGGCGGTCGACGCCGAGCCCTCGCCCTTCCCCGCGGCGAGCCCGTCCTTGAGCACGTCGAGCGCGAGGCGCTCCGGCTCGTGCACCGACGCGTCGTAGTAGGTGCCCGTGTACTTGAGGTCCTTGTTGAGCGCCGGCATGTCCTCGAGCGCCGCCTTCTTCGTGAGGAAGCGGTGCTTCGGGACGGAGCCGCCGTCGCGCGAGAAGGAGTCGTAGATCGTCATGCCGATCTTGATGAGCGCGGCGCCGCGCTCCTTCGTCGAGCGCTGCTTGTGCGTGAGCATCCGCAGCGGGGCGTTCATGATGCCCGAGAACGTCGAGAAGATCGGCATCGTCGTCTGCAGCGGCTTGACGTAGTGCGGGGCGATCCGGATGAGGCCGTTGCGCTCCTGCACGCTCTCGCGGACGAGACGGAACTCGCCGTTCTCGAGGTAGCGGATGCCGCCGTGGATCATGTGGCTCGAGGCGGCGGACGCACCCGAGGCGTAGTCGCCGCGCTCGACGAGGGCGACGTCGACTCCCTGCAGGGCGAGGTCGCGGAAGGTGGCGATGCCGTTGATGCCGCCACCGACCACGAGGACCTGTGCGTTCGGGCGCTCCGTGAGCGCGTTCACCGTGTTCCGGGGCTGCGTCTTCTTCGACATTGGTGCGTCGCTTCCTTCGTGGGTTCCGTGGTGGTTCGTCATCGATCGTGCGCCTCGGTGAGAGGGCGGGCAACTTGCGTGCACGAACGTGCAGCACACGTGTCCGGAGTGGCCGGAGGAGGGCCGCGAGGCGCGACAGGGGTTGCAGAGGCCGTGCACGTCCGTGCATGCTCAGTTCCCATGAGTGACGCAGCGCAGCCCATGCGCACGCAGCAGGCGCTGCGCGCCGCGCACCTGTACTACCTGCAGGACCTGACGATGGACGCGATCGCCGACGAGCTCGGCACCTCGCGGTCCTCGGTCTCCCGCCTGCTCAAGTACGCCAGGGACACCGGGCTCGTCGACATCCAGATCCGATCGCCGCTCGACCAGGCCGCGGCGCTCAGCCGGAGCATCCGCTCCCGCTTCGGGGTGCACGCGCACGTCGTCCCGGTGCCGGACCACACGAGCGACGTCGACCGGCTCGAACGCGTCGCCCTGTCCGCTGCGCGCATCCTGACGCAGTACGTCGAGTCGAACATGGTGATCGGGATCTCGTGGGGTTCGACCGTGAGCGCGGTGAGCCGGTACCTCGTGCCGAAGACCACCCACGGCTCGACGGTCGTCCAGATCAACGGCGCCGCGAACACCCGGACGACCGGCATCGTCTACGCGTCCGAGATCCTCCGCCGGTTCGGCGAGGCGTACGGCGCGTTCGTGCAGCAGTTCCCCGTCCCGGCGTTCTTCGACGACCCCGCCACGAAGCAGGCGCTCTTCCGCGAGCGGTCGATCCGCCGGGTGCTCGACCTGCACGAGCGGATGGACCTGGTGGTCTTCGGCGTCGGGGCGCCCCAGGCGCCCGTGCCCTCGCACGTCTACTCCGGCGGGTACCTCGACCCGTCCGACCGCGACGAGCTCACCAAGGCGCAGGTCGTCGGCGACGTCTCGACGGTGTTCTACCGGGCGGACGGGTCGTGGAAGGACATCGGGGTGAACGCCCGCGCCGGTGCCCCGGACCTCGACACGATCAAGCGCGCGCCGCGCCGGGTCTGCGTCGTCGCCGGACGCTCGAAGGCCGCGTCGCTGAAGGGTGCGCTCGCCGCCGGGCTGATCACGGACCTCATCCTCGACGAGAGCGTCGGACAGGCGATCCTGCAGCCCTGAACGGTCCGGGTCCTCCGGACCGCGGGCCCGGATTGTCGGTGGTGCCCCGTAGGTTCCTCGACATGGTCGCCACGATGGACACCCGCCACGCCGCCGGCGTTCGCCGGTCCGGGGACACGCGGTACTCCCGGCGCATCGCCGGCACCGACGTCGACCAGGCGCTCGCCTTCTTCGCCGGTGACTACGCCTTCCGCTCGCCCGCCGTCCGCCGCACCCGCACCGACACCCGGTGGGAGTTCGCGGGCGTCGGCGACGACCGGCTGTCCCTCCGCTCGTCGCGGTTCCTCGTCGACCTGCGGAGCGACAGCCGTGTCGACGACGCGTTCCTCGTCGCCTGGCTGCGGAGCGGGGCGAGCACGATCTCGTACGACGGCGCGGACGTCCACCTCGAGCCGGGCGTGCCGGTCGTGCTGCCCTTCGCCGACACCTACGCGCTCCACCACCGCGACATCGGGCTGAACCTCGTGCACCTCGACGCCGGGTTCGTGCGCTCGGTCGTCGGCGACGACGACTTCGCCTTCGAGCCGCTCCGCCGTCCGACGGTCGAGGGCATGCGCGCGTGGCAGTCGGTCGTGCGGGCACACTCGGCGACGTGGCTCGACGTCGGGAACGAACTGACCGCCCTCGCCCAGCGGGACATCGCCGAGGCGTTCGTGCGCGCGGCCGTCGCGGCCTTCCCGGAACGGAGCCGCTGGCGCACGTCGGTCACCGGCAGCGGGCCCGAGCACGCCCGGCTCCGACGTGCCCTCGAGTACGTGCACGAGCACGCCCGCGAGCCGATCGGCACGCCGGAGATCGCCGCCGCGGCCGGCCTGAGTCCGCGCGGCCTGCAGCAGTCGCTCCGGCGGCACCTCGACCAGACGCCGGGCGACCTGCTCCGCAGCGTCCGGCTCGACGGCGCCCGCGCGGACCTGGTGCGCGGCGACCGCGACGCGACCTCGGTGGCCGACATCGCGCGGGCGTGGGGGTTCGGACACCTCGGACGCTTCTCGGCGACGTACCGGGCGCGGTTCGGCGAGCTGCCGAGCGAGTCGCTGCGCGCGCACTGACCCCGGCGTCCGCCGCGCTGTCGTAGCGTGGCCGGATGGACACCGTCGTCACCGCCCTCCGCTCCGCCCTCGCCGATCCGGACGGCACCCTCGTCCGGACCGAGCGGGACGTGCTCGACGCCGCGCGGACCGACAAGTCCGGCTGGGTCGCCCCCGGTGGCCCCGTCGCGGTCGTCGAGGCCCGGACGGTCGAGCACGTGCAGGCCACGCTCCGCACGTGCTCGGCGCTCGGGGTCCCCGTGGTCCCGCGCGGTGCGGGCACCGGCCTCGCCGGCGGCGCGAACGGCACCGAGGGCACGGTCGTGCTCAGCGTCGCCCGGATGGACCGCATCGTGCGGGTCTCGGTCGACGACGAGTACGCGGTGGTGGAGCCCGGGGTGCTGAACGGCGACCTCAACGCCGAGGTGGCCGAGTACGGGCTGCGGTTCGCCCCGGACCCGGCGAGTGCGGCCATCGCGAGCGTCGGCGGCAACATCGCCACCAACGCCGGCGGGCTGCGGTGCGTCAAGTACGGCGTCACGCGGGAAGCGGTGCTCGGGCTCGACGTCGTGCTCGCGGACGGACGCCTCGTCTCGACCGGACACCGCACCGTCAAGGGCGTCACCGGACTCGACCTCACGGCGCTGCTCGTCGGGTCCGAGGGCACGCTCGGGGTGATCGTCGGCGCGACCGTCCGGCTCGTGCCGGTCCCGGCGGGGGAGCCGGCGACCCTCGGCGCCGTCTACCCGAGCGTCGAGGCGGCCGCCCGTGCCGCGGCGTCCGTCGTGGCGGGAGCGGACCGGCCGTCCACGGTCGAGCTGCTCGACGCCGCCGCGCTCGAGGGGATCGCGGCCCACCTCGGGCCGCAGGTGATCGCCGAGACGGTGGGGAGCAGCGCGGCGGGCGGGGTGTTCCTCCTCGTGGAGTACGACGGACCGGGCGCGACCGAGGCCGCGCTGGGTGCCGTGCCGCGCCTCCAGGCCGAGGGCGGGACCGTGCACCTGGCCGGCTCCGCGGCGGAACGCGACCGCCTGCTGACGATCCGGCGGTCGTTCCACCCGGCCATGGAGGCGCGGGGCCGCGTCCTCATCGAGGACGTCGCGGTGCCGCGCAGCCGGCTGGCCGAGATGTTCGCGCGCGTCGAGGCGATCGGGCAGCAGTACGGCGTCGCGATCCCGACCGTCGCGCACGCCGGTGACGGCAACCTGCACCCGAACTTCGTGTTCGCGGGCGACGAGGTGCCGCAGCACGTGTGGGACGCCGCCGATGCGATGTTCCGCGCGGCGATCGAGCTCGGCGGGACGCTGACGGGGGAGCACGGGGTGGGCGTCCTCAAACGGCGGTGGATCGGCGACGAGCTCGGGGACGACGTGCTCGAGCTGCAGCGCGGGATCCGACGGGTGTTCGACCCCGCGGGGATCCTGAACCCGGGCAAGGTGTTCTGACCGTTCCGCCGAATCCTGTCGGACGATTTCGCGCTCGATCGCTCGGATGTTCGGAGGAAACGTCGCCGTAACGAATCCGGCGCTCAATGGTGAGGACGTACGCACCGCCCACGAAGGAGTCCGCAATGCTCATCGGCGTCCCCACCGAGATCAAGAACAACGAGTTCCGCGTCGCCGCCACCCCGGCCGGCGTCGCCGAGCTGGCGCTACACGGCCACGAGGTGCTCGTGCAGTCGGGAGCCGGGGACGGGTCCTCGTTCCCCGACGCCGAGTACGCGGCCGCCGGCGCGACGATCGTCCCGACGGCCGCCGAGGTCTGGGCGCGTGCCGAGATGATCCTCAAGGTCAAGGAGCCGGTCGCCGCCGAGTACGCGTCGATCCGCCCGGGCCAGGTCCTGTTCACGTACCTGCACCTCGCGGCGGACCGACCGCTGACCGACGCGTTGATCGACTCCGGTGCGACGGCCATCGCGTACGAGACCGTCCAACTGCCGGACCGGTCGCTGCCGCTGCTGTCGCCGATGTCCGAGATCGCCGGTCGGCTGTCGGCGCAGGTCGGTGCGAACCACCTCATGCGGGCGCACGGCGGGCGCGGGCTGCTGCTCGGCGGCGTCCCCGGTACCCCGAAGGGCCGTGTCGTCGTCATCGGCGGCGGGGTCGCGGGGGAGCACGCCGCGACGATGGCGCTCGGCCTCGGCGCCGAGGTCACCGTGTTCGACATCAGCCTGCCGCGCCTGCGTGCCCTCGACGCCCGGTTCGACGGACGCATCACGACGCTGCGCTCCTCGGCACACGCGATCGCCTCGGCCCTCCGCGACGCCGACCTCGTGATCGGGTCGGTGCTCATCCCCGGGGCCTCGGCGCCGAAGCTCGTGACCGACGCCATGGTGGCGGACATGCAGCCCGGGTCGGTGCTCGTCGACATCGCGATCGACCAGGGCGGCTGCTTCGAGGGCTCGCACCCGACCACCCACGACGACCCGACGTTCGCCGTGCACGACACCGTGTTCTACTGCGTGGCGAACATGCCGGGAGCGGTGCCGCGCACCTCGACGATCTCGCTGACGAACGCGACGCTGCCGTACGCCGTCGCGATCGCGAACCAGGGGTGGGAGGCGGCGACGGCTGCGGACCCGGCCCTGGCGCTCGGGGTGAACGTGCACGCGGGGCAGGTCGTGAACGCCGCCGTGGCCGAGGCGCACGGCCTGGCGGCCGCGGCGCGCTAGCCGCGCGGGCGCTGCGCGCCGCGCGCTGCGCGCTGCGCGCCGCGCGCTGCGCGCCGCGCGCTGCGCGCCGCGCTGCGCGCCGGCCGCGACGCCGAGACTCGGCCCCGCGGACACTTTCGCGGCTCCCGAGCCACGAAACAGTCCGCTCAGCCGAGTCTCGGCGCGCGTCGCGGGCGCGGCTGGCCGCACGCCGGGGCGGCGGCGCGCGAGTTTCGCGCTGA
>NZ_BACZ01000126.1 GCF_000333375.1 Curtobacterium sp. B18 | reverse complement strand
GTACGGGCAGCAGCCGTCCGGTGGGCCGAGCCCGTACGGCCAGGACCCGTACGGGCAGCAGCCGTCCGCCGCGCAGAACCCCTACGGCTCGCCCACGCCGAACGGGCAGCAGCAGGGGCCGCCGCCGCTCTGGGCACCCTGGTACGGGATCCCGTTCCCGCAGGCGTTCCTGCGCTTCTGGAAGAAGTACGTCCGGTTCGACGGACGCGCCAGCAAGAGCGAGTTCTGGTTCTGGGCGCTCTGGTACGTGATCGGCAACGCGGCGATCGGCATCGTGGGCTCCGTCATCAACGCGCTGCCGTACATCTCGAACGCCGACGACCGCCTCGTCCAGCTCTGGGCGCTCGCCACCTTCATCGGGTTCATCGCGCTGACCGTCCGCCGCCTGCACGACGTGAACCTCAGCGGGTACTTCGCCCTGTTCTTCATCATCCCGCCGATCGGCGTCCTGTTCGCGCTCATCGTGGGCCTGCTCGCCACGGTCCCGCAGGGGCAGCAGTACGACCGACCCGATCGCGGCTGAGCACCCGGAGTCGACACCGTCCGGGCTCCGAGCGGCGGCGACGAGCGTGCGCGTCCCCTGATCGGGGGTCGTCACGCGGTAACCCGAGGCGCGCTCGATCGATATGGTCGGGAGCGCTGGGCACTGCGCCCGGCAGCGTCCAGCACGTCACACCACCGAGGGGATCCCACATGACCAACGCCCAGCCCTACCAGTCCGCCCCCGCTCCGGCCTCCGACCGCTACAGCGTCCTCGCGATCGTCGGGTTCATCCTCACGAGTGGCCGGCTCGGGTAGACCCCCGTGACGCCCGGGACGCTCCGGATCCGGTCGGTGAGGGCTCGGGACAGGGCTTCGTCGCTCACGTCGTGCTCCTAGGGCAGGTGGACGTCGTCGAACACGACGTCGATGGACGCCACGGTCATGGCGGTGTGCCGTGCGAGGGCCGCCGCGATCCTGTCCCTGAGCCGGTCGGCGGTCTCGGCCGCCGGCGCCCCGTAGACCAGTCCGGCGGTGACCCGGACGTGCACCGGGGCTCCGGGGTCGCCGAGCTCGCCGTCGAGCGTGCAGCTGCCCATCACGACGCCGCCCATCGTGTCGCCGGCGCGACGGACCAGGCCGCGCACGGCGGCCTCCGGATGGACCGGATCAAGTACGACCGTGCCCTCGCGCTCGCCGAGTCCCTGCCGGTGGCCCGCCGCGGTGTCACCATCGACCTGCGGCGTCCGGAGCCGGACAAGCAGCGTGCGCTGGCCGCGGCCTTCCGGATGCTCGACCAGGGCTCGCTCCGGGTCGGTTCGGAGCGCTACGCCACCGAGCACGGCAGCCGGGGCCTGTCGACGCTGCTCTGCGCCCACGCGCACGTCTCCGGCAACGACATCGAGCTGGACTTCCCGGGCAAGAGCGGCCAGGAGTGGTCCTCGTCGATCCACGACCCGGACCTCGCGACGGTGATCGCCGGCATGAAGCGACGGGGCCCGAACGCCCGGCTCCTGTCGTTCCGCGAGCGGCGCGGCGCCGAGTGGGAGCCCCTCTCCGCCGAGGACATCAACGAGTACGTCAAGGACCGGGCGGGCGAGGAGTTCACCGCGAAGGACTTCCGCACGCTGCACGGCACCGTCGCCGCGGCGGTCGACCTGGCGGTCACCGGCCCGCAGCCGTCCGACGCGAAGCGGAAGAAGGCCGTGTCGCACGCGGTCAAGGTCGCGAGCGAAGGACTCGGCAACACCCCGACGGTGTGTCGACAGAGCTACATCGACCTTCGCCTCATCGACGCC
>NZ_BACZ01000127.1 GCF_000333375.1 Curtobacterium sp. B18 | reverse complement strand
GCACGGACTCGCCGTCGATCAGCGCCGCGGCGAGGTGCAGCCCCCCCCGCTCAGGGGGAAGTCGACGTCGACGACGAGTTCGGTACGGGACCTCGGTTCGACGGCGTCGTCGATCGGCAGCGCGGCTGCGGACACGGCGACGTCGCGCAGGACTCGATCGCACCGCGACGCCACGTCGGTGCCGTCCTGTTCGGCGGCCGACCGGCAGTCCGCACCGTCCGGTCCTGGAGGGGACGGGCTGGTGCCCTGCAGCGCGATCCCGCTGCACGCTGCGAGCAGTCGAGCCCGCCCGGAGGTGCCGAGGGACGACCATGTCGTGTGGGAGTCGGAGCGCCGCCCGTCATGGGGCGCGGCACCCGGCGTGTGCGGCAGCGCCGTGCTCGTGCCCTCGGGCGTGACGGGTGCCCTGCTGTCTGCGGTGCGGTCCAGCGTCGTGGTCATGGGACGGGTCCCCTCGGACGGTCGGCGAGGTTGCCCAGACTCCTCGGCGCGCCGGGGACTCGACAGGGCCGATGGTCCCGCGGTGTCGGCGTCAGCGACGGCGGTCGCGGACCCCGTGGTCGGCGCCGTAGACCGCGGCTTGCGTCCGGCGCTCCAGACCGAGTTTCGCGAGCAAGCCGGACACGTAGTTCTTCACGGTCTTCTCGGCCAGGCCCAGACGGTCGCCGATCTGGCGGTTCGTGAGCCCACCCGCGATGAGTTCGAGGACCTGTCGCTCGCGGAGGGTGAGCTCGGGCACGTCGTCGCGGACGCCGTTGGTCAGCCGCTCGACGGTCGACGGCACGGTCGCGGCGGGCAGGAGCCGCCGTCCTGCGGCGACGCGTCGGATGTCCTCGACCAGCGTCTGTCCACGGATGTCCTTCACGACGTAGCCGGCGGCCCCGGCGAGGATCGCTGCCTGCATCGCACGGTCGTCGTCGTACGCGGTCAGCATGAGGCAGGCGATGTCCGGGAAGGCGGACCGGACCGATCGGCACGCATCGATGCCGCTGCCGTCCGGGAGTCGGACGTCGAGGACGACCACGTCCGGGAGGGTCGCGGCGACCCGTCCGACGGTGTCACGGACCGTTGCGGCCTCGCCCACCACCGCGAGGTCGGGTTCGGCGTCGATGAGGTCGGCGACGCCGCGCCGCACGATCTCGTGGTCGTCGACGAGGAACACCCGTGTCGTCATGGCTGCGCCGTCCCGGGATCGATCGGGACCGTCCAGCGGACGCGCGTCCCACCCTCGGGACATGCGTCGAGGCGGTAGGCGCCTCCGCGGAGCCGAGCTCGGGCTGCGAGGTTCGCCGTGCCGCTCCGTCGGCCGCGGTCGCCGGAGCCGGGCCCGGGGCCGTCGTCCTCGACGAGGACGAGGACGCCCTCGTCGTCGACCGAGACCTCGATCCGGCAGCTCGCCTCGGGTGCGTGCCGGGCGACGTTCGCGAGCGACTCGCGGACGACCGCCGTGACGTCGAGCGCCAGGTCACCCGTGAGCACGGTGTCGACCGGGCCGGCGAACGCGATCCGCGGCGCGGTGCTGAACGCCGGCGCGAGTTCGGCGACGACGTCGAGCAGTCGGTCGCGCGCGGTCCGGGGTCGGTGGCGGTCCGGGGACTCGAGCGCGAACACGGCGGTGCGGATCTCGCCGATCGCCTCGTCGATGATGGTCACCTGTGCGTCGATGCGGGCGCGGACCTGCTCGGGGGCGCGCTGGGCCGTCGCCTGCAGGGACAGACCCGCTGCGAAGAGCCGTTGGATCACGTGGTCGTGCAGGTCCCTGGCGATCCGGCCGCGGTCCTCGGCGCGTTCGACGAGCCGACGGTCCGTCCGTCCCCGGGCGACCGCCAGCGCCACGCTCGTCTGCCGCCCGAACTCGTCCGCCATCTCGGCCTCGCTCGGGGAGAACGGCCGAGCTCCTGGTCCGCGGGAGATGATGAGCGCGCCCAGCGGTGTGCTGGCGTCCCGCAACGGGATCGCCAGCGTCGGACGGAGCGGGGGCGCCCAGTCGTAGTCCGGGAGGCCGTCCC
>NZ_BACZ01000128.1 GCF_000333375.1 Curtobacterium sp. B18 | reverse complement strand
CGGTCTCGGCGAGTAGTTGACCGGGATCACCTCGATCGAGTCCTCGGTGCGGAACGCGACGCGTGCAGTGCGAGAGCGGTGGAGGCGTTCCCAGCACTGGTCGGCATCCAACCGGACGACGAGGTCGTCGTCCGGCACCGGGTCCGGCGGTGGCGTGGGGGCGTTCGGCATGGTCATGCCGCCACCGCCGGTCGCGTCGGACCCTGAGCGGACTCCGGGACGATCTCGAGGAGCGCCCAGCACTCCTCGGGTCCGAGGGAACGGTCGGCTGTGCCGAGCACGGCGGCGGTCATCGCCCGACCCGCTCGTCCGGCCCGACCACGAGCGACTCGCGCTCGACGGTCGGCAGTTCGAGCACGATGCGCGCCGGCACACGGCCCGCGAGGACGTCCGCCATCGCGGCGTTCACGTCGGCGAGCGCACGGCGGACCGACACGACGCGGGTCCGGCCGGCGGCGTGCAGCGCGAACACCTCGGCGAGGTCCTGCCGCGTCCCGACGATCGACCCGATGATCGAGATGCCCTTGAGGACGGTGTCGAAGATCGGGATGACCATCGTCCCGTCGGCCGGCAGCGCCACGCACACCAGGCGGCCGCCGCGCTTCAGCGATGCGAAGGCCTGCTCGAACACCTGGGCCGACGCAGCCAGGACGACGGCCACATCGGCTCCGCCGAGCTCCTGGACCTGCGCCGCGGCGTCGCCGGACGACCCGTCGACCGTGTGGTCGGCGCCGAGCTCCCGCGCGAGCCGGAGCTTCTCCGGTTCGATGTCCACCGCGATGACCTCGGCGCCGAAGACCCGCGCGTACTGCACCGCGAGGTGTCCCAGCCCACCGACGCCGAACACCGCCACGGTCTCGGCAGGTACGACGTGCGCGACCTTGAGGGCCTTGTAGGTGGTCACGCCGGCGCAGGTGAGCGGCGCGGCGTCCCACGGGTCGACCCCGTTCGGTACCGGTACGGCGTACCGTGCGTCGGCGACCGCGAACTGGGCGAACGCGCCGTCGATCGAGTACCCGGTGTTCTGCTGCTGCTCGCAGAGCGTCTCCCGTCCGTCCACGCAGTAGCGGCAGGCTCCGCAGGCGTGCCCGAGCCAGGGGAGCGCGACGCGATCGCCGACGCGACGCACGGTGACGTCGGGGCCGACGGCCTCGATGATGCCCACCCCCTCGTGCCCGGGGACGAACGGCGGGGTCGGGCGGACCGGCCAGTCGCCGTGTGCCGCGTGGATGTCGGTGTGGCAGAGACCCGAGGCCTCGATGCGGACGAGGACCTGGCCGGGGCCCGGATCCGGGAGCGGGCGTTCCTCGACGACGAGGGGCTGCCCGAGTGCGTGGACGACTGCTGCCTGCATGGTCGGCCTTTCCGGTGGGTGCGGGGTGGGACGACCTGTCCCTCGTCCGGTTGACGCCCGCACGCTCACGATGTCGGTGCAGCCGGAGGACGGGCAGGGTCGGAGGTCCCGTCGACGACGCTTCACGTCCGCACCACCGTCGCGAGGGCGCTGATCGTCGGCGATCGGTCCGTGACGCATCCGGGGGAGAGCCACACCACGCGGTCGGTACCCCCCGCGACCAGCCGGT
>NZ_BACZ01000129.1 GCF_000333375.1 Curtobacterium sp. B18 | reverse complement strand
TCCGGCTACACCGGCACCGGGGTCGCCGCGCCGTCGGACGCCGAACGGGGCGCCTAGCGGGTCTGCGTGCGGGTGCTGCCGGTGCGGGCTTCCTCGGCGGCGGCGATGACCTCGGCGTCACCGCTCCGGCCACCGAGCGGGCGCACGAAGAAGTCGATGATGCCGAACACGATCGCGCCGATCATCGCGAACATCGCCCAGCCGACGAACAGCCCGGCGACGTTCCGGCCGTCGGCGGGGGCGAGCAGGACGCTCGCGGCGTAGAACCCGACCGTCAGCACGAGGAACACGACGACGACGGTGACGAGGACGCGGTGCCAGGCGATGCGCGGGTTCATCCCCCCAGGATACGCGCCGGCCGTGGCGGATCGGTCCGCCGAGGTACCCCGTGCGCGTGCATCGTGCGACGTTCCACGCGTCCATCGACTCGCGTGGCGTCGGAGTGTGCGCACGACCACCACCTGGCACCCGACCCTCGACGAGGTCGCCGCGGACCCGGTCGGTGCGAACAGCCGGATGGGTCGGTACACGAACTTCGCGAACCTCCTGGACATGGCGTCCCTCGCGGTGCCGGCCGGCTTCGTGGACGGGCTGCCGTTCGGCGTCATGCTGACCGGACCGGCGTTCACCGACCGCCGCCTGGCGGCGCTCGCCGCGGCCTTCGCCGCCCCGACCGTCGACCTCCTCGTCGTCGGCGCGCACCTGCGGGACCAGCCGTTGAACGGGCAGCTGGTCGCCGCCGGCGGCACGTTCGTCCGCGCGGCGCGCACCGCCCCCGACTACCGGCTGTACGCCCTCGACACGGTGCCACCCAAGCCGGGGCTGGTGCGGTCGGGCGCCGGTGCTGTGGGCGAG
>NZ_BACZ01000130.1 GCF_000333375.1 Curtobacterium sp. B18 | reverse complement strand
CGAGCCCCAGGTATCCGGCGCCGAGCGAGGCACCGGGCTTGGCGGCCTGCCGCAGCGACCGAGCACCGGTCGAGGTGGAGGGGAGGCCGCGCGCCTGTCGACGTTCGCTGCCCCGGTACCGCTCCCGCGCCTCCCGTCGGGTCCGCGGAGCGGGCTGCACGGTCTCGCCGGGGAGTCCGGCGCTCATGGTGTCCTCGGGGATGCGGCTCATCGCGGTGCCTCCAGGACGACGGTGGTGCCGGAGCCCGGCGCGGAGAACAGCTTCGCGTCGCCGCCGACCTCGCGGAGGCGGTTGACGACGCTCTCCTTGAAGCCGAGGCGCTCGGCGCTGACGTGCGTGAGGTCGAAGCCGACGCCCGAGTCGGTGACCATCGCGCGGACCATCTCGTTGTCGTGCACGATCGTGACGTGCGCCTCGCCGACGCCGGCGTGGCGGCGGACGTTCTCGAGGCACTCGCCGAGCGCGAGCAGGAAGGCGTCGAGCACGTTCGACGGCAGCAGGACCTGCCCGGTGCCGTGCCAGCTCACCTCGAGGCCCATGCGGCCGAAGCGCTGCTTGACCGACTCGAGCGTCTGCCCGAGCGGGGACTCCTCTTCGCGGGTGAGCGAGTAGTCCCCGGACTGCTGCGGCTGCGGCGTCGCGCCGAGCCGGAGGTGGCGGAGGAGGCGCGCATCCTCGGCTGCCTGCTCGCGCATCGCCTGCTCGGAGACGCCGACGCCGGAGTGCGCGAGGAGCGTCAGCGTGGCGAGCACGGTGTCGTGCAGGAGTCGGGCGCCCTGTCGACGCTGCGCCTCGGTCTCGCTGGCCTGCCGTTCGGCACGGTGCGCGGTGCCGATGCTGTAGATCCGTCGGGCGACACGCGGGATGCTCCGGGAGATCCAGATGGTCACGACCGTGATGAGGACCCAGCCGAGGAGCGCACCGGTGACCGGGGCGGCGAGGATGCCGCCGCTCGCCCAGACGATGGCGACGACGACCGCTGCCCCGGCGAGGATGGTCATCCCGAGTCCGACGGGGTTGCCGCGCTGGGACATCAGCGGCGCCGAGATGCTGCCGGCGGCGAGGGGCATCACCGCCGAGGCGATCACCGGGCGTGCCACGTCGTCGACGCCGAGCAGCAGGAGCGCGAGGGCGCCGAGGCCGGAGGCCAGGATGAGCGCCGTCCACCACACCGAGGCGTTCCACCCGAGGACGAGGAACCCGGCGATCATGATCGCGATGCAGGCGAGGCCGCCGAGCAGCGGGACGACCGGGACCGCGAGGGCGCAGATGACCGCGACGACGGACACGAGGGCGCAGACGATGCCGACGACACGGGTCGTCGACCGGAGCAAGCGGTCGCGTTCCTGTGCGATGAAGTCCATCGGTGTCCTGGTCGTGGCGGTGGTGCGGAGGGAAGGCCGAGCCTGGTTCGGGCTGGGCACCACGCCATCATTCCACGCGCGACACCCGTTGGGGGGTGTTCGGCGCGCCCGGTCCGACCGGATGGTGCCGCGATTGTTATGGCGGCTGCAATGAGAACGGCGCGCGAGGGTGCGCGGGCGGTGCGCGAGGGTGCGCGGGCGGTGCGCACCCCGTCGCCCGTCGTTCAGTCGAGCAGCCGCCGCAGGTGCGCGCCGATCGCTTCGTGCTCGATGAGGAACCCGTCGTGCCCGAACTCGCTCTCGATGACCGCCGCACGGTCACCGTCGAGGGCGTCCGGCACACCGGCCGCGATGCGGTGCTGGTCCTCGATCGGGAACAACCGGTCGCTCGACACCCCGACCACCAGCGTGCGCGCCGTCACCTGCGCGAGCGCCGCCGCGACACCGCCCCGCCCGGCACCGACGTCGTGCGAGTCCATCGCGTGCGTGAGGGTGACGTACGAACTCGCGTCGAACCGCCGCGTGAACTTGTTGCCGTGGAAGTCGAGGTAGCTCTCGACCGAGAAGCGGCCGTCGTCGCCGAGCGGTGAGACGTCGCTCTGCCACGAGCGGGCGAACCGGCCGTTCAACTCGTCCGAGGCCCGGTAGGTCATCAGCGCCATCCGCCGTGCGAGCGCGAGCCCGCGGTGCGGCCCCTCGCCGGCGTCCGCCTCGTAGTAGTCGCCGCCGGCGAACGCGGGGTCCATCTGGATCGCGGCGCGCTGCAGCGAGTTCGCGGCGATCTGGTCGGCCGTCGTCTGCGCCGTGCTCGCCAGGACGGCGAGGCGCGCCACCCGCGACGGGTGCGTGACCGCGAACTCGAGCGCGTGCATGCCACCCATCGACCCGCCCACGACGGCGGCGAAGGTGTCGATGCCGAGCCGGTCGGCGAGCTGCGCCTGCACCGCGACCTGGTCGCGCACGGTGACGAACGGGAAGCGGGAGCCCCACCGAG
>NZ_BACZ01000131.1 GCF_000333375.1 Curtobacterium sp. B18 | reverse complement strand
GGCAGGTTCACGGCCTTCGAGGCCACGAAGAGGGACTCGCCCTCGACGAGGAACACGCCCGGAGCGATCTCGGCGTGCTCGTCCACCGGCTCGTCGTCGGTGTTGAGCTGCCCGAGGGCGAAGAGCTCGTCGGTGCCGAGGGGGAGCCGGAGCAGCGTCGGACCCGACAGCGTGCTCACCATGGTGGGGTAGTCGACGCACAACCCGAGCACCAGACCGGGCGCGAACGGCCTGGCGTAGTCGAGATCGGTCGGGTCGGACGCGACACCGCTGTGCTCGGACAGGATCCGGAGCCGGATGCGCTGGCGCAGTTCGTCCGCGCTGAGGTCTTCTACCGCCGGCTCGCTGTACGCCTGGATCATGCGGTCGAAGTGCTCGGCGACGTCGGTCGCGAAGGACCTCGAGGAGGAGACGATGATCACCCCGAGGGCGAGCATGCCGACGAACAGCAGCCCGATCGACGTGTCGTACGAGAGCCGGGCCCGTCGGCGGAGTGCACCGACCCCGAGCACCATCACCGCGGCGCTGACGGCGGCGCCCAGCACGACGGGGAACCCGGTCAGCGAGGCGATCGCGACGCCGGGGAGCATGCCGTGCGACAGCGCTTCGCCGAGGAAGGCCATGCCGCGGACGAGGACCCACGTGCCGACGACCGCGCAGAGCACCGCCGCCAGTCCGCCGCCCACGAGGGCGCGGACCATGAAGTCGACGGAGAGGGGATCGGTCAGCCAGGTCACGGTCGGAGACGCTACATGAAAATGACTATCGATACTGATAGTGTCCTCAGGTGCCCACGACGACCGACGCCACCCCCCTCCACGTCGCCGGACTCGTCGTCCGGCGCGGCGACCGGACCGTCCTCGACGGAGTCGATGCGACCTTCCCCGTCGGTTCGGTCACCGCGCTGACGGGGCCGAACGGCTCCGGCAAGTCGACGCTGCTCGACGCGCTCGCCGGGGTGGTGACGCCGGATGCCGGGGCGGTGACGCGCCGAACCTCCGTCGGAGTCGCCTACGTGACCCAGTCGGTCCCGCCGAGTGCGCTCCCGCTCACCGTCCGTGCCACGGTCCGCATGGGCCGGTGGTCCGGCCGTCCGTGGTGGCGGCCGCTCGTGCGTGCCGACCGCGACGTGGTCGACGAGCAGCTCGACCGGATGGGGATCGCGTCCCTGTCGGACCGGCCGCTCGACGAGCTGTCCGGTGGGCAGCGTCAGCGGACCCTCGTCGCGCTCGGACTCGCGCAGCGGGCGGGGGTGCTCCTCGTCGACGAGCCCACGGCCGGGGTGGACGCCGAGTCGGGTCGGCTCGTGGTCCGCGCGCTCGCCGACGAAGCAGCGTCCGGCGTCGTGGTCGTGCACGCCACGCACGACCCGACGGTCATCGCCGGAGCGGACCGGGTCGTCCGGCTCGGCTGACGGTGCCGGCGCCGTCCGTCAGGGGCAGGCGACGGCGACGGAACCGGTCGCGGTGGTCTCCGCCGGAGCCGACGCCACCGCCGGAGCCGGAACCGACGCCACCGCCGGGGCGGCGCTCGACCGACGGGTCCCCAGGACCACGAGCACGATCGCTCCGACGACCGCCACCCCACCGGCCAGCCAGAAGTCGACTGCCAGCCCGAACGACGACACCGCGGCGCCGCCGAGCACCGACCCGGCGGCGATGGCGAGCTGGATCGTCGTGACGAACAGCGCGAGCCCGGTCTCGGAGCCCGCGGGCGACGACGTGGACATCCAGGTCTGCATCCCGAGCGGCAGGGCGCCCCACACGAGGCCCCACACGACGAGCAGGACGAACACCCCCACGACCGAGTGCGCGAGCAGGGGGAGCAGGACGACGGCACCGGCGAGGACGAACTTCGCCGAGCCGATCGTGCCGAGGACGCTCCGACCGAGTGTGAACCCGGCGGCGAAGTTCCCGACGATGCCCGCGATCCCGAAGACCAGGAGTGCGACGGTCACGGTGTCGGCGTCGACCCCGACGAGGTCCTGCAGGTACGGGGCGATGTAGGTGTAGGCGGCGAACTGCGCGGTGAACAGGAAGGCCGCGGCGATCAGGCCGACCCGGGCGCGGGGGACGCCGAGGAGCGAGCCGAGCGTGCCGAACCGGACGCGCTGCTGCGCGGGGATCCGCGGCAGCATCGCCACCTGCAGCCCGAGCGCGACGAGCCCGAGCACCCCGCCGATCACGAACGCCAGCCGCCACGTGGCGAGGGACGACACGAGTGCGCCGAGGGGCAGGCTGACGACGGTCGCGACCGAGACCCCGGCGGTGATCAGGGACGTCGCGCGGATCACGGACTCGGGGCGGACGAGCCGTCCGGCGATCCCGGCGCCGATCGCCCAGAACCCGCCGATGCCGACGCCGAGGAGCATCCGGGCCACGAGCAGCACCCAGAACGCCGGCGCCACCGCTGCGAGCGCGTCCGCGACGACGAGCAGCACCGTCAGGCCGACGAGGACGACCCGGCGGTCGAGCGCCGATGTCCACACCGTGACGACCGGTGCGGCGACCGCTCCGACGAGGCCGGTCGCGACGACCATGAGCCCCGCGGTGCCGATGCCGACGTCGAGGTCGGCGGCGATGGCGGGGAGCAGGCCGATCGGCAGGAACTCGGACAGGACGAGGACGAACGATCCGAGTGCGACCGACGTGACGCTGAGCCACCCGCGGCGCGGTGCTGACGATGTCATGCGGGCGTCAAGCACCGATCCCCGCGGGCCATTCCCGCGTGACGCGGCGGTTCAGGCGTCGAGCGCGCGGCGGGCGGCAGCCACCACCTCGGCGTCGGTGACGAAGTGCGCCGAACCGTCGTCCGAGCCGCCCATCGGGACGCCCGCGTGGGCGCTGCCGACGGCGGGTCGCTTCGCCGACAGGTGCACCGCGGCCGCCCCGGTCGCCACGAGCGCTGGGACGTCGGCGGGGGTCACGCCGGCACCGGCCATGACCTGCACGGGCCCGGCGGCGTCGACCATGCGTGCGATGGTCGCGGCCCCGGCCGCCGCGGTCGGGGCGGCGCCGGAGGTCAGGACCCGGGTGAACCCGAGGTCGGCGAGGGTGGCCGCGGCGGCGACGGGGTCGGCCGCGTGGTCGATCGCCCGGTGCAGGGTGACCTCGGCCGTGGCGCTGACCGAGCGGGCGGCGTCCACGAAACGCCGGAGGGCGTCCTCGTCGAGCGTGCCGTCCGGACGCAGGGCACCGACCACGACGCCCGCCGCCCCGGAGCGCAGGACCGTGCGGACCTCGCGCACCATCAGTTCGACCTCGTCGCGGGTGTGCACGAAGCCGCCGGGACGGCAGCGGACGAGGGCGTGGGCGGGGATGCCGGTCTCGTGGGTCATCTCGACGAGCGCCTGGGACGGCGTGAGACCACCGAGCTCGAGCCCGACGCAGAGCTCGACACGGTCGGCGCCGCCGTCCCGTGCGACGATCGCGCCGGCGGGTGCGGTGACGGCGATCTCGAGGGCGACGGGGGCGGCGGTGGTCACGCGATGGCTCCGAGCGGTTCGTTCGACGGCGGGATGATCCGGGCGCCGAGGTCCGGCGCCGACGGGAACACTCGATCGTAGGGGAACATCGGCCGGACGATCCTGTGGTGTCCGAGCCGCTCGAGGTCCTGGTCGACCCCGCCCGGCGTCAGCGCGAGCATCCAGTCGGCGGCCATGTCGAAGAGCTCCGGCTCGAGGTACCCGATCTTGACGACCACCACGTCGGCGTCCCGCGGGGCGAGGTCGAGGTCGGTGAAGTCGTGCTCGTGGTGGTACGGCTTGCGGAGCGTCGTCAGGATCGCGAACACGCTGCCGACCTGCAGCACCACCTCGGTCTCGGCGTCCCGGTCGCCGTGCTTGATCGCGTGCACGCGGCCGGTCATCGTGATCGGCCCGGCGTGCACGTCGTCGACCTCGGCGCCGGCGGTCACGGTCACGGTGGCGCCGACGCCCGCCTCGACCGCGGTGGCGACGGCTGCCGGCCCGGGGACGCTCGCGTAGATCAGGACAGGGCCGTCCGGGTCGGCGAACGCCGGGTGCGCGAGCACCTGCGTCAGCCCCCACGTCATGTCGCCCGAGCCGCCCGCCGTCGGGTTGTCGCCGGAGTCGGACACGAAGTACGGGCGCGCGGCACCCGGTGCGAGCGCGGCGGCGAGGCACTCGTCGAACGAGCCGGTCGGCGCGACGAACACGAAGTCCTCGCGGACGTCCCAGAACGCCCGCGCGAGGCGCTCCGCACCGGCGGCGACGGCGGCCTCGTCCCACCCGGTGACGACGGTGACCGCTCGGTCGCGGGGCTGGTCCGCCCAGGCGTAGCCGACCCAGATCGCGGCGTCGAGCACACCCTCGGTCCGCTCGACGACCGGCACCTCGGCGTACAGCGAGGCCGCCGGTTCGATGCGGGTCGACGTCTGCTCGCCGGGCAGGAGGACCGGGATCGGCACCCAGGCCTTCACCGGACGCTGCTGTCCCACGGGCCTGGTGGTGAGCACGTCGACCAGGTTCGAGACGGCGCGCTCCTTCGTCTCGAGGGCGTCCTCGTGCGGGGCCATCCGGTAGCACGTGACGAGGTCCACCTGGTGGGCGAGCTCCGCCGTGACGTTGCCGTGCAGGTCCATCGACGCCGACACGATGACGTCCGGGCCGATCACCGCGCGGATGCGGCCGAGCAGGTCCGACTCGGCGTCGTCGAGGCCCTCGACCACCATCGCGCCGTGGATGTCGTACCAGAGCCCGTCGACGTGCTCGGCCGCGACGATCGCCGCCAACCGCGCGACGATCTCCGCCGCGAGCGACTCGTACGAGTCCCGGTCCACGATCCCGCCGGGCAGCGCGTGACCGATGAGCGCCCCGCGGAAGTCGGCCCGCGCCGACAGCGGCCCGAGGAAGTCGTAGCGCGCCACGACCTCGTCCCCGCGGTCCGGGTGGAACGCCGGCGCGTGGGTCCGGGTCGGCGTGAACGTCGAGGTCTCGATGGCGAGCCCGGCGATCGCGATGACCGGGCGACGGGTGGCGGGTGCGGTGGACACGGGGTCAGACACGGACGTTCCTGTTCCTGGTGGTGGACTGGGGGATGGGCGCGGACAGTTCCTCGAGCGACGCGGCGAGCCCGCGCTGCAGCGCGAACTGGCCCGCACCGACGAGGCCGGCGTCGGCGCCGAGCGAGACGGGCTCGATGGCGAGGTGCTGCGTCATGAGCGGGTGGCAGCTCTCGTACAGCTGGCTCCGCACGGCGGCGATGAACGGGTCGAGCGTGGAGAGGATCCCGCCGAGGTAGACCGTGTCCGGGTTGAAGAAGTTGACGTTCGCGGCGAGCACCTCGCCGAGGTACCGGCCCGCGAGCCGGACGGCGCGCGTCGCCTCGGGGTGGGCGTCCGACGCGAGCCGGACGACGTCGGCGGTCGAGGAGACGTCGACCCCGGCGTCCGACAGGATCCGCACCAGCGCGGCTCCGGACGCGACGGTCTCGAGGCAGCCCGTGTTCCCGCACGAGCACGGGGTGTCGCCCGCGGCGTCGATCCGGACGTGCGTGATGTCGCCGGCCGATCCGGTCGCCCCGCGGTACAGCCGTCCGTCGATGACGATCCCGGCACCGATCGCCGAGCCGGCCTTGATCGTGATGGTCTGCCGCCGGGCGGGGTCCTGCACGGTCTGCTCGCCCGCGGCCATGCAGTTCGCGTCGTTGTCGACGACCGAGGGCAACCCGAAGCGCTCGGTGAGCCACGAGCCCACCGGGAACCCGTTCCACCCGGGCATCCGGCTCGGCAGGTCGACCACGCCGGCTTCGACGTCCACCGGTCCGGGCAGGCTGAGCCCGACGCCCCGCAGCCCGGCGCGACCGCGCTCGTCCGCGAGCCGCTCGAGCAGGGCGGCCAGCCGCTGCAGCCCTGCGGTCGGACCGTCGGAGAGCGAGAACGGGACGTTCGCGACCGACTCGAGCGCGCCTCCCGGCAGCACGATGCCGATGCGGGCGTGCCCACCGCCGACGTCCGCGGCGACCGCGTACTCGTCCGCACCGCCGATACGGAGCACCTTACGGGGGCGGCCGCCCGTCGAGACGTCGGTGCCCTCCTCCGCGAGCAGGCCGTGCGACACCAGCTGCGCGACCACGTGGGAGACGGTCGAGGGAGCGGCGCCGAGCAGTGCGGCGATCTCGGTCCGACTGGACGCCTGCCCGGACGCGACGAGCTCCAGGACGCGGGCACTGAGGTCCGGCACGACTTTCTCCAATCCGGCGGAAACGCGGTCGACGAGTGACCGCGAGAGCGAGCCTAGGCGGCAGATCGACCGGTCCACCCTTTCGTCCGAACGGCAGAAACGAACTATTTACACGGAGATGTTTGTTTTTCCAACGGCTTTGGCCATTGACTGTCCCCGTGCCGCTCGGCACGCGTGCTCCACACCCCGAACCTCCCACGCACCAGGAGACACACATGACCAAGCCCCGTCGCTGGGCGCTCCTCACCGGAGCCGCGATCGCCGTGAGCGCGCTGCTCGCCGGCTGCTCCGGAGGCGGCAACGCCTCGTCGAGCAACACGACCGACGAGATCAACTACGCGCTGCCCGCCAACTTTACGCCGAACTGGATCCTCCCGATCGGCACCGCCGCGCACCTCAACACGAACAACGGGTCGATCGCGCAGTCGCTGTACGAGCCGCTCGTCGCCTACGACGGGTCCACCGGCAAGATCGCGTGGAACAAGGCCGGCTCCGTCGCGACCGACGCGACGTTCGCGAGCGACTCGAAGAGCGTCACCGTCACGCTCGGCGACCGGCACTGGTCGGACGGCAAGCCGATCACGAGCCGCGACGTCGAGTTCTGGTTCAACCTGATCAAGGCGAACAAGGACGAGTGGGGCTCCTACTCGAAGGGCAAGGCGCCGGACAACTGGACCTCCTTCAAAGCCGACGACGACACGCACTTCACGATCACGTTCGACAAGGCGTACAACCCGGACTGGATGCTCGCCAACCAGCTGAGCCACATCATCCCGCTGCCGCAGCACGCCTGGGACAAGACGAGCGCGAGCGGCTCGGTGGGCAACGCCGACGAGACCACCTCCGGCGCGAAGCAGGTCTGGAAGTACCTCAACACCGCCGCCGGCAAGATCTCCGACTACGCGAGCGACGACCTGTGGAAGACGATCTCCGGCCCCTACGGCGTGAGCTCCTTCACCACGGCCGGCAAGGTCACCCTGACGGCGAACACGAAGTACGACGGCGGTGAAAAGCCCTCGATCAAGACGGTCAACCTGCTGCCGTTCACGACGACGGACGCCGAGGTGAACGCCGTCCGCTCCGGCGAGGTCGACTACGGCTACATCAACGCCACCGACATGGACCAGAAGTCGTCCTTCACGTCGAAGGGCTACGAGGTGCAGCCCTGGACCGGCTGGGCGATCACGTACATGCCGTACAACTTCAACAACCCCACGATGGGCGCCGTCTTCAAGCAGCTGTACGCCCGTCAGGCCGTCCAGATGTCGATCGACCAGACCTCGCTGTCCAAGGTCGTGTTCAACGGCACCGCCACCTCGACCTACGGCCCGATCCCGCAGGCGCAGGAGTCCGACTACGTGTCGAGCACCCAGAAGGACAACCCGTACCCGTTCAGCACGAAGAAGGCCAAGGCGCTCCTCGAGTCCCACGGCTGGTCGGAGCAGGGCGGCACGATGGTCTGCACCGACCCGGGCACCTCCGACAGCCAGTGCGGCGAGGGCGTCACGAAGGGCACGAAGTTCACGATGAACGTGCTCTCGCAGTCCGGCTCGACCGTCACCGACAACATGATGAGCGCGATCCAGTCCTCGCTCGCGAAGACCGGCATCGGCTTCACCATCAAGACCGCGCCGGTGTCGAGCGTCCTGTCGCAGACCCCGACCTGCACGAGCGACGAGGCCAGCTGCGACTGGGACCTCTCCTTCTTCGGCACCGCCGGCAGCTGGTACTTCCCGGCCTACCCGACCGGTGAGTCGCTCTTCCAGACCGGCGGTTCGGCGAACTTCGGGTCGTACTCCAACGCCGACGTGGACAAGCTCATCGACGCGACG
>NZ_BACZ01000132.1 GCF_000333375.1 Curtobacterium sp. B18 | reverse complement strand
AGGTGCGGGTCCGGCCCGCTGTCGTCCTCCCTCGTCGACTCCAGGGCCTCGACCGCGTCGCCGGCCGTGAAGACCGGGACTCCGTCGTCGGCCGCGGCCCGGACGTGCCGGGACACGCCCTCCTCGAGGCCCAGCCCGTTCTCCACCACGAGGTCGGCGGTGCGGAGTCGCGCGGCCTCCTGCGCCGAGACCTCGAACGAGTGCGGGTCCGCTCCGGCGGGCATGAGCACCATCACCTCGGCCGCGTCGCCGACGACCTCCGAGACGACGTCGCCGAGGATGTTCGTGGTGACGGCGACGAGTGGCCGGTCCTGCCCGGGAGCAGCGGTGCACCCGCCCGCGCCGAACGCGACACCCACCACGGCGAGGACCGTGACGACGACGGTCCGTGTGCGTGCCCGCGTCACGGTCCGACCTCCGCGAACGCGGCCGGGGCCACGCCGAGGTCGATGGTCCGGGCGACCCGTGCGCCGTCGGCGAAGTCGATCTCGTGCACGGTCCCCGTCCCGCGGTCGGCCAGGTAAGCGCGGTTCGCGTCGAGCTGCAGCAGGGGCGGAGCGTCGCCGGCGACGAGCGGGTCGGTCGCGACGATCGCTCCGGTGGCGAGCGTGTGCACCACCACCCGCCCGGTCTCGTCGACGCCGACCACGTGCTCGTCGGCGTCGTCGACCGCGGCGACGGCGCGGAGTGGGCGCTCGGTCGGCACCAGGCGCCACGAGTGTTCGCGGCTGTCGAGCAGCCAGAAGCCGGCGTCACCGGCCAGGCCCGCGACCGTCGGTCGTCCGGCGCGGGCGGCGAACGAGGTCGGCCGTTCGGCACCGTCGGGCAACGGCACCGCCGTCGCGCCGTCGTCGTCCACGACCACCGCGCCGTCGGAACAGCCGACGACCGAGCCGGCCCGGGTGACGATGCCTCCGGCCGGGTCGGTGCACGCCGCCTCGGTGCCGGTCGGCGAGCCGTCGGCGTCGAGCACCCGGACGACGTCGTCGGTGGCGGCGACGAGGCGGTCTCCGTCGGGGAGCAGGACCCGTGCGTCGATCCGGGTCCGTTCCTCGACGGTCCCCTGACCGAGCGCGGCTCGGTCGAGGACGACCGCTTCGTTCCGCTCCCGCCAGGTGATCGTCGTGGTCGTCTCGGAGGAGTGCACCTCGACCGGACCGCCCCCCGCCATCGTGCCGACGACCCGCGGCTCCGCCGCGTAGTAGTGGGTGTGGTCGCCGTGGTCGACCGTCCAGGCACCGCCGTCCACGATCGTGGTGCGGCGGTCGGAGCTCGTCACGAGGAACCGGCCGTCAGTGGCGGAGTGCATGGGCACGTCGACGTCGTCGAGCGCGGTCGTCTCGCTGCTGAGCAGGTCGTGCAGGACGGTCTCGCCCGTCCCGGAGACGACCAGGAGGCGCAGCTGCGGTTCCCGGGATTCGCTCGCCCCCTCGACGAAGCCGTGTGGCCGGGCGGTCGTGCTGGCGTCGCCGGGGGCCGTCCCCGACGAGCAGCCCACCGTCGCGACGGTGAGTCCGACGACGAGGCTCGTGGTGAGCAGAGTGCGCGTGGGAGTGCGCCGGGTGGAGTGGGTCATGCTGCCTCTCGAGGTGCTGGTACTGCTGTCGGTGGTTCTGCCCCGGGGGTCCGGTCGCGGACCAGGGTGCTGAGCGACGCGGCCGTGCGCGAGAGGCCGACCCCGGCGACGGCGACGGCGGCGATGCTCGCTCCCGCGGCGGTGCCGAGGTGCCACGAGACGAGCAGCCCGACGAGCACGGCCGCGATGCCGATCCCGGCGGCGAGCGCCATCGTCGAGCCGACGTGCCGGGTCCATGCGCGGGCGGCGGCTGCCGGGGCGAGGAGCAGTCCGACGACGAGCAGCGTGCCCACCGCCCGGTACGAGGCGACGACCGCGAGCGTGACGAGCCCGACCAGCACGATCTCGGCGGCCCGTGGGCGGAGGCCGAGGGTCGCGGCCTTCCGGACGTCGAACGCCGCTGCCGTGAACGGACGGTGGAAGAACACCGCGGTCCCGAGCGCCACCGCGACGGCGATCGCCAGGCCGGTGAGGTCCGCACGGGTGACGGCGAGGACGTCACCGAACAGGATCGCGGTGACGTCGGTCGCGAAGGACCTCGAGGAGGAGACGATGATCACCCCGAGGGCGAGCATGCCGACGAACAGCAGCCCGATCGACGTGTCGTACGAGAGCCGGGCCCGTCGGCGGAGTGCACCGACCCCGAGCACCATCACCGCGGGCGC
>NZ_BACZ01000133.1 GCF_000333375.1 Curtobacterium sp. B18 | reverse complement strand
AGGGTGAGCACGATGATCGGCAGCCAGATGGTCGGCAGCAGCTCGGCCACCGTGGCGTCGCTCCCCCGCAGCACGACCGCGGGGAACAGCGGCAGCCCGATCGCGAACAGCAGCACGAGCACGGTGGCGACCATGAACTCCGGCACGCTCATCACGACGAGGCTGACGATCGAGATGACCCGGTCGGACGCGCGGCCGCGGCGGACCCCCGCGACGACCCCGAGCGTGAGCGACAGGGTGACGCCGACGAGCATCGCGGGGACGGCGATGAGCATGCTGTTCCGGAACGCGGTGAAGAGGGTCGGGGCGACGGGTTCCCCGCTCACGAGCGAGGTGCCGAAGTCGCCGTGCACCGCGCCGCCGAGCCACTCGAGGTACCGGAGCCAGACGTTCTGGTCGAGCCCGAGCGACTCCCGGAGCTGCTTGACCGCGTCCGGTGTGGCGTTCTGGCCGAGCAGCTGCTGCGCGACGTCGCCGGGCAGCGCCTGCACGGCGAGGAACACGAACAGCGACGCGAGCACGACCGTCAGGACGGCGATGCCGAGGCGGCGGAGGACGGGGACGAGGACGTCCGACGGCGCGGTGCGCCGGGGTGTGGGGGTCATCGGCGCAGTCCGATCCGGAGGTAGTCGAACTCGAAGCCGTACTCCGAGTAGTTCACGACGTCGCGGGACAGCCCGACCAGGCGGTCGCCGAACATCGGGGTCATGTCCGCACCGTCCTCGACCACGAGCCGCTGGGCGTCCTGGTAGAGGGTCAGGCGTTTCGCGTCGTCCATCTCGGCACGGGCGTCGTCGAGCAGCCCGTCGAACCGCTCGTTCGACCACGCGCTCTCGTTGTACGACGAGCCGGACCGGAAGATCTGGTTGAGGAGCTGGTCGATCGGACGGCCCGTGAACCAGTAGCTCACCATGAGCGGCTTCTGCATCCAGATCTGCGTGTAGTACGAGTCCGAGCTGGCGTTCTGCACGGTCAGGCGGATGCCCGCGTCCGCGACGGCGTCGCGGTAGGCGACCGCCATCGGGGTGAACACCGACTCGTAGCTCGACGTGTAGATCGACGTACGGAGGTCCGACCGGCCGGCGGTCTTGAGCAGCGCCTTCGCCTTGTCCGGGTCGTACTCGCGGTGGTCGTCCACGAACGCGGCGAGCTGCGGCGGCACCGGGTTGTCCCAGCCGGGCGAGCCGGTGCCCTGCAGGGCGGTGTCCACGATCGTGCGGGGGTCGTACGCGAGCTTCATCGCCTGCCGGACCCGCGGGTCGCGGAACTCCTCGGAGGTGGCGAGCATCGGGATCGTGTACCACTGCGCGTTCTTCGAGCGGGCGATGGTCGCGCGGTCGGAGGCGGCGACGACCCGAGCCGTCGCGAAGTCGAGGTTCGTCTGCGAGATGAGGTCGATCTGCCCGGCGAGCAGCGCGTTCACCCGGGCGGTGGTGTCCTGGATCGAGAAGAAGTCGATCCCGTCGAGCGCGGGGCGACCGGCGAAGTGGTCGTCGAAGGCCTCGACGCTGCCGGCGCCCGCCGGGGTGAAGGACGACAGCCGGAACGGCCCCGTCCCGATGCCGGTCCGGCCGATGTCCGTGATCGCGTCCGCCGGCACGATGTAGCACTGGTAGGCGGTGAGGAGCGACGGGAACTCGGCGTTCGGCTTCGTGAGCGCGAACCGCAGCGTGTACGGGTCCACGGCGGTCATGGAGCGCGCGTCCATCACCTCGCCGAGCACCCCGGCCTGCGGGCTGCCGGTCTTCTCGTCGAGGATGTGCCGGATGCTCGCGATCGCGTCGTCCGCGGTGCAGCGCGACCCGTCGTGGAACCGGACCCCGCGGCGGAGGCGGAACGTCCACTCGGTGCCGTCGGCGTTCGCCGACCACTCCTCGGCGAGGTCGGGCACGGTCCGGCCCTGCTCGTCGAGCTTGACGAGCCGGTTGTAGAGCGCGCCGAGGTACTCGTACGCCGACAGCGAGCTCGCGGAGTCGAGCGTCTCGGCGGCCGAGGCTGCCGGACGGGCGATGCGGAGCCGACCGCCGCGCCGGGCGGTCCCGGTGGCGGCCGCCTCGGGCAGGTCGGTGGTGCCGGCCGAGGCGCCGGAGCTGCACCCGGTGAGCGTCAGCAGGCCGAGGCCGGCGAAGCCGGCGGCGCCGGTGAGGACCGCGCGACGGCTCGGGCCGCGGGCGTTCCGGGGTTCGTGGACGATGGGTGGCATTCGGGGTGACCCCTCCTGGTAATCGTTCCGGTGAACGATAGAGGGCGGATCGCCTGCGGCCAAGCCCGGCGTCGGACCCGCACGGCGCACCGGACGGCCCCGGATCCGCGGGCTGCGGGCGATCGAGCGGTCCAGTGCGGCCCCGCCACGGGCGCGGGAACGTTTACCAAGCCGTTACACGAGGGCCGGTCGGAGGCGGGATGATCGACGACAGCGGCGACCACGCGGTCACCGGACGCGCGAGCGAGGAGCACCGATGGCGACCTTCACCCGAGGCTTCGGCGGTCGCCGCGACGACCGCGATGATCCGCGCATCCCGCCCGGCCAGACGCTCGTGCGCGACTGGCCCGTGCTGTCCGCCGGCGCCACCCCCGACATCGAGCCCACCGACTGGGCGTTCTCGATCCGGACCGAGTCCGAGCTGCACACCTGGACGTGGGACGAGGTGCACGCGCTCGGGGTCGAGGACGTCACCGTCGACATCCACTGCGTGACGCACTGGACGAAGCTCGACATGCCGTGGCGGGGCGTCCCGCTCGACCGGCTGTTCGAGGACGTCGAGACATCGCTCGACTTCTGCATGGTGCACAGCTTCGGCGGCTACACGACGAACGTCCCGCTCGACGAGCTGCTCGACGGCCAGGCGTGGATCGCGTTCGAGGCCGACGGCGAGCCCCTCACCCCCGAACACGGCGGGCCGGCCCGCCTGCTGGTCCCCCACCTCTACTTCTGGAAGAGCGCGAAGTGGGTGCGCGGCATCGTCATGCAGTCCGAGGACGAGCCCGGGTTCTGGGAGAACGCGGGCTACAACCTGCACGGCGACCCGTGGAAGGAGGAGCGGTACTGGTGAGCGCCGTGGAGGGCCTGGAGGCACGGATCGCCCCGCCGACGTCGGCACCGGCACGCAGGCGGCCGGCCTGGCACGCCGCGACGGTCGCCGCCGTCTCCCCCGAGACGCCGAACGCCCGACGGATCGTCCTCGACGTCCCCACCTGGCCGGGCAACGACCCGGGACAGCACCTCGACCTGCGCCTGACGGCCGAGGACGGCTACCAGGCGTCACGCTCCTACTCGATCGCATCGTCGGGCACGGCGACCTCGGTCGTGCTCGCGGTCGACCGGGTCGAGGACGGCGAGGTCTCCCCCTTCCTCGTGGACGCCGTCGAGGTCGGGGACGCCCTCGAGGTGCACGGTCCGCTCGGCGGCTGGTTCGTCTGGCGCCCGGGCGTGTCGGACCGCCCGGTGCAGCTCGTCGCCGGCGGATCCGGGGTCGTCCCGCTCGCCGCGATCGCCACCGCGCACGCCGAGGCCGAGGACCCGGCACCGTTCCGGCTCCTCTACGCCGTGCGCACCCCGGACGACGTGTTCTTCCGCACCGAGCTCGACCGGGCCGAGGCCGCAGGGGTCGACACCACCGTCGTGTACAGCCGCCGGGCCCCGGACGGTGCGACGACCCCCGCCGGACGGCTCACCCGGGACGCCCTCGCCGCCGCGGTGTTCCCGCCGGACGCCGGCGCCCTCGTCTACGTCTGCGGGTCGACGCCCTTCGTCGAGCAGGTGCTCACCTGGCTCGGCGAGCTCGGTCACGACACGACCGACGTCCGCGCCGAACGGTTCGGAGGGAGCGCATGACGATGCTCGACGGCAACGCGTTGGCCGGGGCGCTCGCCGGGTTCCTCGGACCGGACCCGACCGTGGCCACGCTCCGGTGCTCCGGGTGCCGGACGGTCGGGGCACTCGCGGTCACGCGGGTGCACGCCAGTCCGATGGGCGTCGTCGCGCGGTGCCCGCACTGCGACGACGTGCTCGTCACGGTCGTCGACGTCCCGGGAGGGCCCTGGATCGGCATCCCGGGCGCGCGCGTCACCCCCGGCGACGACTGAGGGCGTTCGGCGAACGGAGCGCGAGCGCCACGCCGTGTCGGCGCGCGGACGTGCGGGATCCGTGCGGGAAACCGCATGCTGGCGGAAGTCGACCCATCCGGACGACGCCCCGTTCCGGATCACTCGATGGGCGCTGACCGGACCACCCATCCGCAGGCGCTCGAGTGGGCACGGTGGCCCGCGCGTCCGAGGGGCGCGGGCACCCGAAGCCTGCGCCCCCGGACCGGGAACGGCTGCCGTCCCCATGACGAAGGCCCCGGTCGGGTGACCGGGGCCTTCGTGTACCGAGCGGATGACGAGATTCGAACTCGCGACCCTCACCTTGGCAAGGTGATGCGCTACCACTGCGCCACATCCGCGTACACGAGAACACTACCAGGCCGAGGGAGTTCGATCGCACCATGAGCTACGTGCACGACAACCCCGGCGGTACCGAGGCCCACGGTGTGGACCTGGTCGACGGCGACCGGCCCGCGGTGCGCATCCTCGTGCACGGCGACCTGCCGACGACGATCGAGCACGAGGGCCGCACCTGGCTGTCCTCCGGCGAGAGCCACGACGACGGCGACGACCAGGCGCCCCCCATCGCGATCTACCGGCCGGTCGGCTGAGCCGACCCGCGCCTCCTGGACCGTCGGTGCCCGACCGCGTGACGTGACACGCGCTGCGGAACGCATCCGGTTCGTCCCGGCGGCGCCCGGCGTGCACTAGCGTCGGGGGTGCGGGCAACGGATCAGCGCCCGGTGTGGACCGTGCGACCGACCGCCGCCCGGACACCCGACAGAGAGCGGTGCCCGCCCATGGACGACTACGCGGCCGCGGCGTCCGCCATGCAGGCGGCGCCGGACGGCTCGGACCTCTGTCCGCCCTTCCTCGCCACACTGCCCGTGACCACCGTCGGGATCTCGACGCTCGGGGACCCGTTCGGCACCGCCACGGTGTTCGCCAGCGACGCCCTCGCCGAACGCGTCGACGAGATCCAGTTCGACCTCGGCGAAGGCCCGTGCTGGGAGGCGTTGGACACCCGTCGGCCGGTCCTCGAACCCGATCTGCGGGTGACGCCCGTCGAACGGTGGCCCCTCGCGCTCGACGGGCTGCTGAGCGCCGGGGTCGGCGCCATCTTCTCCTTCCCGATGCGCATCGGGACGATCCCGGTGGGCGCGGTCGACCTGTCGATCGGCCACGACCTGACCCTGACCGCCGCCCAGGTGCGCGGCGCGGTCGAACTCACCGAGGTCGCCGCTCGCCGCGTCCTCCGCAGCGCGCTCGTCGCCGCGACCGCGGATGAGCACACCGCGACCGAGAACGGACGATACTCACGACGAGAGGTGCACCAGGCCACGGGCATGGCCGCCGCGCAACTCGGCGTGAGCGTCGAGGATGCGCTGCTGGTCCTCCGCGCGCACGCCTTCGCCACCGAACGACCGGTCCGCGACGTCGCCGCGGACGTCATCGCACGCCGACTCGACCTCGCCCGGCCGTACGGTTCCGAGACCTAGGGAGCACGCACCATGGCACCGACTCGCGAGCACCGACTCGTCGACACCTTCGTCGCCCTGACCGACACCCTCGTCGACGACTACGACGTCGTCGAGCTCCTGCAGAACCTCGTCGACAGCGTCGTCGAGATCTTCGATGCCTCCGCGGCCGGCATCCTGCTCGTGAACCAGGAGCAGCAGCTCGAGGTGCTCGCGTCCACGAGCGAACGGTCCAGCTTCCTCGGCCTGCTCCAGCTCGACTCCGGCGAGGGGCCCTGCGTGGAGTGCTTCGCCACCGGCACGACCGTCTCCGGCCGCGACCCCGCCGAGATGCAGCGTCGGTGGCCGACCTTCGCACGCGCCTCGGCCGAGTCGGGGTACGCCTCGGTGCACTCGATCCCGATGCGCCTCCGCGAGACCACGCTCGGGTCGCTGAACCTCTTTCGCGAAGCCGAGGGTGCCCTCAACCGGGACGACGCGCTCGCCGCCCAGGCGCTCACCGACGTGGCCACCATCAGCATCCTGCAGCAGCGGTCCCTCGAGCACGCGACCCTGACGCAGCAGCAGCTCCAGCGCGCGCTCGACAGCCGGGTCGTCATCGAACAGGCGAAGGGCTTCGTCGCGCACACCCACCAGGTGGAGATGGACGACGCGTTCGCGATGCTCCGCGCGTACGCCCGTTCCCACCAGCTGCTGCTCGCGGACGTCGCCCGCGCGGTCGTGGAACGGCGACTCGTCCTCCCCTGAGCGCCGGACCCGAGCTGGTGGCGGCGGGTGCACGGTCCACCGCTCAGCCGTCGGGGACTAGCGTTCGACGAGGTGACCCCAGTCCACGGCCGCCGGAACGATCCCTTCGTCCAGCGACCGGAAGCACCATGACCTCCCTCTCCAGTTCCGAGCAGTCCGACACCGATGACGTCCGCTGGGCCTCGGTGGACGCACGGACCTGGGAGGCGCGCTGCGGCTCCCACGTGATCGGCACGGTCGTCTTCGGGTCGCGGTACATCGTGCGGCTCCGACACGGCGACCTCGCGGGGTCGCACACGAGCCTCGAGAGCGCGAAGGCGCAGCTCGAGGCCTGGGTCCGCTGGCAGTCCGGGCCTCCCGGCGAACTCTGACCGCCCGGGTCAGCGCGGCGCGGACGGACCGCCCCGGCGTCGCGCCGAGACTGCTCCGTGCGGCCTGGGCGTCTGCGCGTCGGCATCCCGTGTCGACGTGGCGACGACCTCGAAGCCGGCGGCGGCGAGCTCGCCGACCAGGTGGCCGACCGACCAGCGGTACGCGGTGGTGACGGCGTGGTCGAACGGCTCCACGCGCTCGCCGGCGAAGAACCCGACGAGGAGCTGCCCGCCCGGTCGCAGCACCCGCGCGAACTCCGCCAGGGGACGCCCGAGCGCGTCCGGGTCGTGGTGGATCAGCGAGTACCACGCGAGGACCCCACCGAGGCGCTCCGGCTCGTCGGGGAGCGCGTCGACGTCCGCGACCGCGAACGCGACGCCCGGGTGCGCCTGCCGAGCGTGGTCGACGAACGCCGGGGTCCGATCGATCCCGCGCACGTCGTGGCCGAGGGCGGCGAGGTGCGCACTCCAGTGCCCGGGCCCGCACCCGGCGTCGAGCACGGGGCCGTCGACGGTCGCGGCCCACGCCCGCACGAGCGCTTCGTCGGACGGGTGCACGGACGCCATCGAGCCGAGGAGCTCCGCGTACTCCGCAGCGCGACGCCCGTAGGCCGCCGTCACGTCGTCCGTCCTGTCCATCCCGGCCATCGTACGGTCGGCCGGAGCCGCCGTACCCTTGCCACGTGCGCGCGCCCCGAGCGGTCGGCTTCGACCTCGACGACACCCTCTTCGACCATCGTGGCGCCGCGCGTGCCGGTGCCGCCGCCTTCCTCGCCGGACTCGGCGTCACCGTCACCCCGTCCGTCCTCGACGCCTGGTCGGACGCGGAGGACACGCAGTTCGAGCGCTGGCGCTCCGGCGAGATCGGCTTCCAGGAGCAGCGGCGCGAACGGCTCCGGACCGTCATGCCCCCGCTCGGGATCGCGCTGCCCCGGGACGACCGTGGGGTCGACGTCGTGTTCGAGCAGTACCTCGGCGCCTACCGAGCCGCCTGGCGGGTCTTCCCGGACGTCCTGCCGCTCCTCGGGGAGCTCCGCGCCCGGGGGCACCGTCTCGGCCTCCTGACGAACGGCACCACCGCCCAGCAGTCCGAGAAGCTGCGGGTGACGGGTCTCGACACCGCCTTCGACGTGGTGTGCACCTCGGAGCGCATCGGTGTCCAGAAGCCCGACGCGCGCGCCTTCCACGTGCTCGCCGACGAACTGGGCGTTCCCGCGACGGCGTGCCTCTTCGTCGGCGACGACCCCGTGCGGGACGTCGCCGGGGCCCGGTCGGTGGGGATGCGCGCGGTCCTCGTCGACCGACGGACCGGTGATCCGAGTGGTCTCCGCGCCCGGGTGCTGACGGCACTCGGCGAGCCCTGAACGGCAGCACCGACCCGCTCCGACCCGACCGTTCCCTACGCTGGTGGGATGCGCTCCCTCACCCGGCTCGACGACTGGACGGTGGACGACGTCGCCGAGGTCTTCGCCCTCGCGGACGCCTACCGCGACGGCCGGGGACCGACGACCGACGGTTCGGCCGTGATGTTCTTCCCCGCGACGAGCCTGCGCACCCGGGTGACCTTCGAGCGGGGTGCCGCGGCGATGGGCCTCCAGCCGATCGTCTTCCCGGACACGACGCTCGACAAGCCCGAGGCCCTGGCCGACGTCGCCGGCTACCTGGCCTCGTGGGCGGACGTCCTCGTCGTCCGCCACCACGACCTCGCCGTGGTCGAGGGCCTGGCCGACGCCGGCGTGCTCCCCGTGGTGAACGCCATGACCGACGAGAACCACCCGTGCGAGGTCCTGTCGGACCTGTACGCGCTCCGGAGCTCGGGCGCGGACCTCGGCACCCTGCGCTTCCTGTTCGTGGGAGCGGACGGGAACATCTCCAGGGCCTGGCAGGAGGCCGCACGAGTGCTGCGGCTCGACCTCGTGCAGTGCTGTCCGGACGGCCTCGTGACCCCCGGAGCGGTGTGGACCGACGACCTCGCGACCGCGATCCGGACGGCGGACGTCGTGCTCACGGACGGCCCCGGGCGGCATGCCGAGGCACTCGAAGCCTTCCGGATCACGGCGGCCCTCCTCGACACCGCGCCGGCCGGCGTCCGCCTCGCACCGTGCCCGCCGTTCGTCCGCGGTCGCGAGGTCAGCGACGACGCGGTGGCGCACCCGGCGTTCGTCGGGCACGCGTTCAAGGCGTCCCTGCTCCCGGTGCAGCAGGCCGTCATGGCGCACTGCACCGGACTCGGCTGACCCGACCGACGGGCGTCACCCGCGCCTCCGGGCCCCGTCCACCGCGCGCGCCCGGTTGCCCGCGCGACAGCGGTCTGCGAGCGTTGGCGCATGGGTGACGACGTGACCACGCTGCGCCGAGTCCCCGGGTTCCGCCCCTACTGGACCGCCGCGACCGTGTCGGCGTTCGGATCGGCCGTCAGCGCGGTCGCGATCCCGGTTCTCGTGGTGACGGTCCTCGACGCCACGCCCGTCGAGGTCGGCCTGGTGAACGCTGCCCAGTTCGTCCCCTACGCGCTCTTCGGCCTGCTCATCGGCGCGTCCGTCGACCGTGTCCCGCGGAAGCCGCTGCTCGTCTGGGCGAGCATCCTCCGCGGCGTCTGCCTCGGGACGATCCCGCTCCTCTGGTGGGCGGGGCTCCTCGACCTCTGGGTGACGGCTGCGGTGCTGTTCCTCTTCGGTGTCGCGTCCGTCGCGGGGTTCGCCGCCACCCAGTCACTGCTCCCCCGGATCGTGCCGCGCCCGCTCCTCACGGCGGCGAACGCGCGCGTGGACCAGAGCGACGCAGCGGCGCAGACGGTGGGTCCGGCGCTCGGCGGCGTGCTCGTCAGCATCGTGACCGCACCGGTCGCGATCGCCCTCGACGCGATCAGCTACCTCGTCGACGCCGTCCTCGTCGCCCGGATCCGGGTCGTCGAGGAGACCGCGCTCAGGCGGCCGGGTTCGAAGCTGCGGAGTGACATCGCCGACGGCCTGCGCTGGACCTACGGCCACGCGACGCTCGCCCCGCTGGCGCTCTCCACACACCTCTGGTTCCTCGCCAACGCCGCCGCGCTCACCGTCTTCGCGACCTTCGCGCTGCGCACCCTGGCCCTGCCCGCGGCCGTGTACGGCGGCATCATCGCAGTCGGCGGCGTCGCGACGCTCCTCGGCGCCACCGCGGCACCCTGGCTCGGGACCCGCTTCGGTGCCGGACGGACGATCATCGCCGCACGAGCCGCCTACCCGGTGGCCTGGGCCGCGGTCACCCTCGCGGCCGTGGCCGCGACGACGGGCCCGGCGGCCGTCGCGGTCCTGTTCGTCGCCTTCGCGGTGCACGGCGCGGCCGCCGGGTGCGAGAACGCGAACGAGATGAGCCTCCGACAGAGCGTCACGCCGGATGCGCTCCTCGGTCGCACGAACGGCACGGTGCGGAGTGCGAACCGGACCCTCGCGGCCGTCGGAGCGATCGGCGGCGGTGCCGTCATGACCGTCGCCGGAGACGGCGTCGCCCTGGCCGCGGTGACCGTCGTCTTCGTCGCCGCCGTCCTCGTCGCGGCGTGCTCGCCCCTGCGGACGGCCGGCGCCCGGTAGCGGATCCCGCTCCGCGGGGCCGGCGGACGGTCATCGCGTGTGGCGCGAGCGGCCGTCGGACGGGAGGCACGGTGCCAGCTGGCACCGCGCCTCCCGTCCGTCGTCGGTCCGGCCCGACGGCGGACGCTCGACCGGCAGCGCGGGCACCGGCTGCTCAGTGGTGGGCGTGGACGACGGCGTGACCGAGCCCGCGGCTCATCATCCAGCGGTTGACCGGCGTCGTCACGACGAAGGCGAGCGCGAGGGAGAGCGCCAGTGCGCCCCAGAAGAGCCACTGGTCGAGCTGTGCGTCCATGGCGCCCGGGATCGCGACGACGACGGTGTGTCGATG
>NZ_BACZ01000134.1 GCF_000333375.1 Curtobacterium sp. B18 | reverse complement strand
AGCCGACGACCTCGTTGAGGATCTCCGCGACGCTGCCGAAGTGGTAGGTGACGGTCCCGACCGAGACGTCCGCCTCGGCGGCGATGTCGCGCAGGCCGGTGGCGCCGACACCGTTCCGGACGATCACGGCCCGCGCGGCCTCGACGATCATCGCGCGGCGGACCTCCGGGCGCTGTCGGACCCGGGCCGGTCCTGCGCCGCTCACGCCGAGGTCCTCGGGACGTCGTCGACGAAGGTCCGGTCGGCGACGAGGACCTCGGGGACGTCGGGGCCTCCGTCGCGTGCCCAGGCGCGTACGGTGTTCCGCACGTGGAAGGCGTCGGCGTCCGCGGTGACCTCGGACGCGGTCTCGATCCGTGCGGCCCACCCGGGCTGCTCCAACCCGATCGACCAACGGGACGTCGCGCTGGCGCTCGTCGGGTCGTCGGACCGGATCCGGTAGGTCTCGCGGGCGTCCTCGCTGAAGACGAGGCCGTCCGGGTACACGCGTCCGCCGCCGTACCCGGGGTCGACGTCGAGGGTCCACTCCCCCGTCTCGACGTCGTGCGTGACCGTGCGTTGCGGGAGCGCCTCGGTCGGCGCGACCCGTTCGATCGCGAGCGGTGTCGACCGCTCGGGCTGCTCGAACCGGACGCCGTCGTCGGCGCCACGCGTCCAGACGGGCAGCTCCAGGGTCGACGCCGCGGGGTCGAGCGTCACGGTCGGCGCGTCCGGGTGCGGCCAGACCCACGGCCAGTACGCGGTCGACACGGCGATCCGGAGCCGGTGCCCGGCGGCGAACCGGTGTCCGGTCGACACGAGGCGGACCGGCAGCGACGCGGGCACCCCGGGCTCGAGCGGGTCGTTCCGGTCCGCCCCGTCGCGCTTCGCGGCGTTCAGGACACCACGCGTGACGAGGGTCGAGGAGCCGTCCGGGGCGACGTCGCACAGCCGGACCGTCAGCGTCGCCCGTGGTCGGTCGCTCGTGACCGCGAGGTGGACGAGGACGTTGCCGAGCACGTCGAGCGGTTCGTCGAGCGGCAGGTCGAAGCAGACCGAGCGGCCGTCCTCGGCGCGCTGGTCCGGCGGCAGGTCGGTGGCGTTCCCGAACGGGAAGAACCGGCCCGCGTCGGCGCCGGTGTGCTGCGGCGACCGCACGACGACCGGGCCGTCTGCGCCGCCGCGGAGCGCGGTCAACCCCACCCTGCGTGCCACGGTCGCGGTCGACGGCCACGCCTCGGCGCCGACCCACCGGCCGCGGCGCGACTCGTAGTACGTCGCGGGCGGCTCGCCCTCGTTGATCCAGGCACGGAGCGCTGGATCCGCTTCGACGCCGGTGTCGATCCCCCGCAGCCAGCGGTCCCACCACCGCAGGGTCTCCTGCAGGAAGCCGATCGACGGCCCGGGCGCGAGCCCTCGGTCGGGGTACTGGTGCGACCACGGACCGACGATGCCCTTGACCGGGGCGTCCACGTTCGCCACGAGCCGGAGCACGGCGTCGCGGTACGGGTCCGCCCAACCGCCGACCGCGAGGACCGCGGCGCCGATGCCGTCGTAGTTCTCCGCAGCGCTGCCGTGCCGCCAGTAGTCGTCGCGCTCCTGGTGCGACAGCCACACCGGGGTCATCGGCCGGTTCCGATCGAGACGGTCACGCCACTGGTCGACCCAGCCGGAACCGACGACCTCGGGCCGCGGCGGGCGCGAGTTGAAGGCGAACATCGTCGCGCCCCACGCCGCCATGTCGATCCCGAGCACCGCACCGCCGACGTAGTGCACGTCGTTGTCGTACCGGTCGTCGGTGGAGCACACCGTCACGATCGCCTTGAGGGCCTCGGGGGCACGGGCGGCGAGCTGCAGCGCGTTGAACCCGCCCCACGAGATGCCGAACATGCCGACGGCACCCGTCGACCACTCCTGCTCGGCGAGCCAGGCGATCACGGCCTCGCCGTCGCGGAGCTCCTGTTCGCTGTACTCGTCGTCGAAGAACCCGTCCGACGAGCCGGTCCCGCGGATGTCCACCCGCACCGAGGCGTACCCGTGCTGGGCGTACCAGGGGTGCCGTTCCGAGTCGCGGGGCGCCGTCCAGTCGTCGAGCCGGTACGGCAGGTACTCGAGCAGCACCGGCACCGGACCGTCGGGCGACGACGGTGACCAGATCCGGGTGTGCAGCCGGACGCCGTCGGGCATCGGGATCCACTCGTCGCGGACGGTCACGCCTTCGGGCAGCACGGGGTCCACCCCGAGTGCGGTGGAGCCGGTCATGCGTCCTCCCAGTTCCGGGTCAGGTGTCCGTCGCCGCGGTCCGTCCAGCCCTCGGCGTGCCGCCAGCGTGGGACGCCGTCGCCGACGTCCGGCAGCACGGTGCTGCCGGGTTCCAGCGTCGCCGCGAGGAGCGTCGCCGTGTACGGGTGGTTCGGGCCGCCGAAGACGGCCTCGGTCGGGCCGATCTCGACGATGCGACCGCCGGTCATCACGGCGACGCGGTCGGCGACGCCACGCACGACGGCGAGGTCGTGGCTGATGAACAGGCAGCTGAGCCCGCGCGAACGCTGCAGCTCGGCGAGGAGCGCGAGGATCCCGGCCTGCACCTGCACGTCGAGTGCCGTCGTGATCTCGTCGGCGATGACCAGGCGCGGCTCGGCGGCCAGCGCCCGGGCGATGCCGACGCGCTGGCGCTGCCCGCCGGACAGTTGCGCGGGCAGGCGGTCGGCGAACGCCGGCCCCAGCCCGACCTGCGTGAGCAGTTCGCCGACCCGCTCCGCCGACGAGGAGCCGGTGAAGAGCTTGAGCGGGCGGGCGATCGCCGCGCCGACGGTCCGCCGGGGGTTGAGCGACGTGTCCGCGTTCTGGAAGACGAGCTGCACGGCACGGCGGAGCTCCGGGGAGCGTCCGGCCACGGGCTCGCGGAGGTCGCCCGACACGGTGCCGTCGTCGAACGCGAACGTGCCGGACTCGGCGGGCACCAGGCCCGCGAGGGCCGTCGCGAGCGTCGACTTGCCGCTCCCGGACTCGCCGACGACGGCGAGCGTCTCGCGCGGCGCGATCGTGAAGGACACCCCGTCGACGGCGGCGGGCAGGCCGCTCGCGTAGCGGACGACCAGGTCCTCGGCGGTCACCACGGGGCGGACGAGCGGTTCGGGAGGAACGGTGCGGCCGGCCCTGGAGGCGACCGTCGACGAGACGGTCGCCGTCTCGGGCACGTGGTCCGTCCCTCCCGGCCGTCGCCCGTCCGGCACCGCCGCCAGCAGGGCGCGCGTGTACTCGTGCTGCGGCGCGGCGAAGAGCGCCGCCGTGGTGGCGTGCTCGACGACCTCGCCGTCGCGCATCACCGCGATCTCGTCCGCCATCGCCGACACGACGCCGAGGTCGTGGCTGACGAGCAGGACGGCCATGCCGAGCTCGCGCCCGAGGTCGGCGACGAGGTCGAGGACGGCCGCCTGGGTGACGACGTCGAGCGCCGTGGTGGGTTCGTCGAGGACGAGCACCCGGGGCCGCGCGGCGACCGCCATCGCGATCGCGACGCGCTGCTGCTGGCCGCCGGAGAGCTGGTGCGGGTACCGGCGGACGATCGTCTCCGGCGACGGCAGTCGGACGAGCCGGACGAGCTCGAGCACGCGCTCGGGGCCGTCGGGCTCGCCGTGGGCGCGCAGGGCCTCGCGGATCTGCTCGCCGACGCGCATCGACGGGGTGAGGGCCTGCCCGGCGTTCTGCGCGACCACCGAGGCGGTGCCACCCCGGAGCGACCGTCGCCCGGCCGGCGACAGGGCGAACACGTCGTCGCCGGCGACCCGCACCGAGCCGCGCTCGATCCGCGACCCGGCGCGGAGGTGCGCGAGGAGGGTGCGGGCGACGGTGGACTTGCCGCTGCCGGACTCCCCGACGAGGCCGAGGGTCCGACCGGCTGCGATCGTGAAGGACACACCACGGACGACCGGGACGAGTCGTCGGCCGGCGGCGTACGAGACGGCGAGGTCGGTGACCCGGACGATCGGGTCCGTGCCCGCTCCGGTCGCCCGGGCGGCGACGTCCGGGGCGGTGGTCTGGTCGGTGTGCGTCATGCGCTGACCCCCTGCGTGGCACGGTCGACACCGAGGGACTTCGCCAGTCCGTCGGCGGCGAGGTTGAGCCCGATCACGAGGGTCGCGAGCGCGACGATCGGGGCGAGCGTGCCGAGCGGCACGACCGTCAGGGCGGTGCGGTTCTCCTGCACCATGAGTCCCCAGTCCGGCGTCGGCGGGTTCGCACCGAAGCCGAGGAAGGACAGCGAGGCGACGAGCAGGACGATCCAGGAGGCGCGCATCGCGTACTCGACGAGGACCACGTCGAGCACGTTCGGCAGGATCTCGCGGAACACGATGGACAGGGCGCGCTCCCCGCGGGCGCGGGCGGCGGTGACGTAGTCCTGCGTGATCACGGTCCGTGCCGCGCCGCGGACGACGCGGGTGACGGCCGGCGCGTAGACGACTGTCACGGCGAGGACGATGACCCAGAGGCCGGCGTCGAAGACCGTGACGACGACGAGGAGCGCGAGGATCGACGGCACGCTGAGGAGCGCGTCGACGACCCGCATCACGACCTCGTCGAACCAGTTGTCGGCGTACGCGGTGACGCACCCGAGGACGGTGCCGATCGCCACGGCGATGGTCGTCGCGAGGAAGGTGACGAGCAGCGCGTACCGACCGCCGTTGAGGGTCCGCGAGAGGATGTCGCGGCCGTACTGGTCGGTGCCGAGCCAGTTCGTCCAGGTCGGACCGGCGAGCACGTCGGCGGAGTTCGTCGCGACCGGGTCGTGCCCGGCGATGAGCGGTGCGAGGACCGCGAGCACGAGGTGCAGCGCGATGAGGCCCAGGCCGATGCTCAGCGCGGTCGAGCCGCGCAGGGGGGCGACGGCGGCGCCGATGACGGTCCGGGTGCGCGGGGCGATGGCGGTCATGCTGCTGCCTTCCGGGCGGAGCGCGTGCCGCGCGACCCGGCGCGGGTCCGGGTGCGCGTCCGACGCTGTCGGGTGCGGAGCTTCGGGTCGAGCGCGAGCGCCGTGAGGTCGGCCGCCAGGTTGCACACGACGTAGACGACGGCGCTGAGGAGTGCGATCGCCTCGATCGTCGGCAGGTCGCGG
>NZ_BACZ01000135.1 GCF_000333375.1 Curtobacterium sp. B18 | reverse complement strand
GCCGTGACGGTGGCGCTCGCGGTGCGCGCACCGCTCCGCGACGCAGTGTCCGTCGCCCAGGCCGCCGCGGACGTCGTCGTCCGTGAGGCGGGGGACGTCCGTCTGCACCGCCGCGGCGCTCCTGGAGTCCGTGACGGCGCCGGCGGCCACGGTCGTCGACCACGAGGAGCTCGCCGCTGCGGTGACGGACGCGCGGGCGGCCGGTCGGCGCATCGTGTTCACGAACGGCTGCTTCGACGTGGTGCACCGCGGACACACGACCTACCTCCGGCAGGCCCGCGACCTCGGCGACCTGCTCGTCGTCGCGCTCAACGACGACGACTCCGTCCGGCGGCTGAAGGGCCCGGAGCGTCCGATCAACCCGGCCGAGGACCGGGCGGGTGTCATCGCGGCGCTCGCGTGCGTCGACCTGGTGACCGTCTTCGCCACCGACACCCCGATCCCCCTGCTGGAACGGCTGCGGCCCGAGGTCTACGTCAAGGGCGGCGACTACTCCCCCGAGATGCTGCGGGAGACCGCGGTGGTGCGCGGCTACGGCGGCGAGGTCGTCATGGTCGACTACGTCCCGGAACACTCCACGACGGCCGTGGTCCGACGGATCCGTGAGGCAGCCGCGGCGACCGAGGCAGCCGCGGCGACCGAGACGATCGCGAGCGAGGTGGCGGCCGCCGACGGGTCGGACGGCGCCGCCTGACCGGTCGGGCGACGTCACACCACGGTAGGGGGTGGTCGAGACCCGCGGGGGATGGCAGCAGGCCCGCGGTTCCGTAGCGTCGGGACCGTCGACGAGGTCCGTCGGCGGAGGGAGCCACCGTGTTCGACCAGATCACCCCGCTCGTCGTCGAGCTGGCGACCAGCCCGCTCGTCTTCGTCGTCCTGTTCGTGCTCTGCCTGGTGGACGGCTTCTTCCCGCCGGTGCCGAGCGAGACGGCCCTGGTCGCGGTCGCCGCCGTCGCCGCGACCTCCGGACAGCCGCTCCTCGCAGGGGTGCTCGTGGCCGCCGCGCTCGGCGCGGTCGCCGGGGACTCCGTCGCGTACTGGATCGGCCGTCGGATCGGACTGGACCGGCTCGCGCGATCCCGCCGCCCACGGATCGCCTCGGCGTTCGCCTTCGCCGAGCGGCAGATGCGACGGCGGTCCGCGAGCCTCGTCCTCGTCGGCCGGTACATCCCCGTGGGACGGGTCGCGGTGAACATGACCGCCGGCGCCACCCGGCTGCCGTACCGCCGTTTCCTCGCGATCAGCTCGATCGCCGGACTGGCGTGGTCGGCCACCTCGATCGGGATCGCCCTCGCGACGTCGAGCGTGCTGCACGAACCCGTCGTCGCCGCGCTCGTCTCGATGGTGGTCGCCGCCGGGCTCGGCATCGCCGTCGACCGCGTCCTCGGTAGAGTCGGCCGGAAGCGGGACGCCCGCGCCGCGGCCCGTGCGGCCGAGATGGACACGGCACCACCCGCCCCGCAGCTCGCCCACGCCGGAGGGACCGCTCGACCGTGACCGCCCACGTCCCACCCGTGACGCCCCGCCGACGCCGGCCGTGGTCGACGCGTCGGGAGTGGGCGACCTGGCCCGTGGTCGTCGCTCGGATCGTGCTCGTCGTGGTCGCCGCGACCCTGTTCGCGGTCGCGGCCCCCGTGACGGTGGCGGTGTACGACGTGCCCGTCCCCCTCGCACTGCTCGTCACCGCGGTCCTCTCGGTCTCGCTCGGGCTCGCCCCGGTCCTGCCGCGGACCTCCTCGGTGGCGCACCTCGCGGCGGTGGCGGCGCTCGGCCTCCTCACCGCCGGCTCGCCCGCCGGTCCGTGGCCGCTCCCGGTCACCGCGATCATCGGCGTCGGCGCGCTCCTGGTCGTGCTCGGCGTCCGGACCGACTGGCGGCTCACCGCAGCCGTCTGGACCGCGGCCACGGTGCTGACCCTCGCCCTCGTCGCGGTGGCACCCGGACGCTGGGAGCCGGCCGACGTCTGGGCCGCCACCTTCGTCGTCTCCGCGGGCAGCTCCCTGCTCCTCGCCGGCACGGCCGTGGCCGTCGGGCAGCGTCGGGCGGTCCGGGTCGAGCTCGCCGAGGCCCGTCGGGACGTCGAGCTCGAGCAGGCCCGACGCCGCTCGGTCGAGGAACGCTCCCGGATCGCCCGCGAGCTCCACGACGTCGTCGCGCACAGCATGTCGGTCGTGCACATGCAGGCCGAGTCGGCACCCTTCCGCGTGGCGGACCTGCCGCCGGCCGCACGCGCCGAGTTCGCCGCGATCGCCGAGACCTCGCGGACCGCCCTGCGGGAGATGCGCCAGTTGCTCGGCACGCTCCGCGCCGACACCGCCGCCGAACGGGCTCCGCAACCCGGGCTCGACGACCTGCCCGCACTCGTCCGTGCCACGCAGGCCGCCGGGATCCCGGTCGCGCTCCAGCTCGACGAGGGGGCGTCCGGGGGCACGATCGACCCGCTGGCCCGACTCGCTGCCTACCGCGTCGTGCAGGAGGCCCTCGGGAACGTCGCACGCCACGCCCCGGGTGCCGAGACGGCCGTGACCGTCGTACGGCGCGACGCGGTGCTCGCGGTCGAGGTCGTGAACGCGGCACCACCGCGGGACACCGTCGCGATCGTCCCGCCCGACGACGGCGGCTTCGGGCTCACCGGCATGCGGGAGCGCGTCGCGGCCCTCGGCGGGACGATCGACCACGGACCGCTGCCGTCCGGCGGCTTCCGCGTCCGGGTCACCCTGCCCTGCCACCCCGGCACCACCACCCTGCGTCCGCAGGCCGACCGAGGGACCCGATGACGCGTGTGATGGTGGTCGACGACCAGCAGATGTTCCGCATGGGACTCGTGGCGATCCTCCAGGCCCAGGACGGCATCGAGGTCGTCGGCGAGGCCGCCGACGGCGCCGCAGCGGTCGTCGAGGCGCTGCGGCTCCGGCCGGACGTCGTCCTGATGGACGTGCGGATGCCCGCGCTCGACGGCATCGAGGCGACCCGCCGGATCACGGCCGCACCCGCGACCGAACCGGTCCGGGTCGTCATGCTGACGACCTTCGACATCGACGACTACGTGTTCGACGCCCTCCGCGCCGGTGCGAGCGGCTTCCTGCTCAAGGACGCCAGTGCCGACGAGCTCGTGCAGGCGGTCCGGACGGTGGCGGCCGGCGACTCGTTGCTCGCTCCGCGCGTGACCCGGCACCTCGTCGAGGCGTTCGTCGCGGGCCCGCTGCCGGTCGCGCCCCGGACCGAGGTGCTCGAGGTGCTCACGGAACGGGAGCGCGACGTGTTCCTGCTGCTCGCACGGGGCCGGTCGAACGGGGAGATCGCCGCGGAGCTCTTCATCGCCGAGCAGACCGTGAAGACGCACGTCGGACGGATCCTCGCGAAGCTGCAGCTGCGGGACCGCGTGCACGCGGTGGTGCTGGCGTACGAGACGGGCCTGGTGACGCCCGGCGGCTGACGCAGGGGCACGGCGCGCCCCGCCGGTCCGGCAGGGCGCGCCGTGGACGTCGTCCGTATCGGGTGCTAGCGGACCCGGACCTGCTTCGACGCCTGCTTGCCGGACTGCACGCCCGTGAAGGTGATCGTCGACTTGCCGGGCGTCGCCTTCCACTCCACCGTGGCGGTGCCGTCGATGACGTCGACCGTGCCGAGGTCGGTCGAGCCGACCGCGACCCGCACCTGGCGGTCGCCGGCGAACCGCGAGCCCGTGAGCGTCACGCGCTGGCCCGGACGCGGTGCTCCGACCGACAGGTCGACGCGGGCGCCGCGGGACAGCGCCGCGAGGTCCTCGTGCAGGTCCAGGCCGTCGCGGATCGTGAAGAACGTGTCCGTCTGGTCCGAGAGCCCGACGACGTTCGCGGCGCCGGGGCCGTACGCCGCGATGCGGACCTGCGTGCCGGTGTGCTGCTGCGAGCTGCCGGCGGCCGAGGTGCCGTACGAGACCTTCATCGTGGTGCCGTCGGCCGTGCGGAGCGCCGTGGAGAGCGAGGTCGGCGGCGTGTTGTCGACGATCTGGCTCGAGTGGGCGTGGTCCGCCGTGGCGATCACGAGCGTGTTGCCGTCCTTCTTGGCGAACGCGAGCGCCGCCTGCACGGCCTCGTCGAAGTCGATCGTCTCGCCGATCTGGCCGCACGCGTCGGCGGCGTGGTCCTGCTTGTCGATGCTCGCGCCCTCGACCTGCAGGAAGAAGCCCTTGCCGGACTTCGCACGGTCACGGTTCAGCAGGTCGATCGACTTGTTCGTGAGCGACTGCAGCGAGAGCCCGGTCGACAGGCGTGCCGGGTTCGGCGTGCACTGCACGGGTACTTGGTCGGCCCCGCCGACGGTCGCCGTGGTGGGGGCGTACCGGGTTGGGAAGTTCCCGGGGGTGAAGAGCCCGAGGAGCGGCTTCGACTGGTCGGCGCGACGGACGGCGGCGAGGCCGTCGGCGTCGGAGACCACCTGGTAGCCGCGCTGCTCGGCCTGGTCGAACAGGGTCGAACCCTGCCACTGCCCGGCCTTCGCGGTCTGCTGGAAGCTCGCCGACCCGCCGCCGAGGGTGAGGTCCGGTCGGGTGTTCAGCAGCTGCTCGCTGATCGACCCGAGGCCGCCGTTCTGCAGCGCGTCCGTGCCGCACGACGCGGTGTCGGGGCCGTAGCAGGAGCGGGCGCCGACGTGGGCGACCTGGACCGCCGGGGTGGCGTCCTGGATCTCGGCGGTGGACACGTCGCCGGTGCGCAGCCCGTTGGCCTTGGCGAGCTCGAGGAGCGTCTGCTGCTGCTTCCCGTCGACGTCGACCGAGATCGCGCCGTCGTACGTCTTCGTGCCCGTCGCCCACGCGCTGCCCGACGCCGCGGAGTCGGTCACGTAGTCGGGCTTGCCCTTGTCCGCGCCGTCCTTGACCACGGAGTACGTCGTGTACGACCCGGTGAGCGGCAGGGCGTCGAGGCCCGGCAGCCGGCCGGCCGCGCCGTACTGGTAGTTCCGGGCGATGGTGATCTCGGAGTCGCCCATGCCGTCGCCGATGAGCAGGATGACGTTCTTCGCGCCGGCGCGCTCGATCTCCTGCTGGACCGAGCGCGTCTGGTCGCCCTGGTGGCGCTGGGCGCCGCCGTGCTGGTCGAGCGCGAGCTGCCCGACCGCCTCGGCCGCGCCCGGCAGTGCCACGGCGCCGGCGATGAGCGCGGCGGAGAGTGCGAGCGCCGTCCGGCGGCGTCGCTCGGGAGTGTGCTGCATCGGTTGTTCCCCTCGTCTGTGCCCCCGAACGGGTGCCATCCGAGGATGGCTGTGCGTGGGTACAGGCGGGTGAACTGGCCCGGTCTGGTGGATGAACAGACGTGGTGACAGCGAGACGGGAGGTGCGGTGCCAGCTGGCACCGCGCCTCCCGTCAGTCGCGCCTACGCGGCGAGGTGCGCCTGCAGGAACCAGCGGTCCTTGGTCAGCCCGCGCTCGATCTCGATGACGACGTCCTGGCTGTTGAGGTCGACCTCGTCGAGGCCCTCGACCGCACGGCGGACCTGCAGCAGCGCGGCGTCGATCTCGGCGATCACCTCGGTGATGGTCACGTCGGAGTTCTGGAAGCCCTCGGAGAGCGGCGGGATCGTGGTGTTCGCGGCGACGGTGGCGATGCGCGAGTCGACGGGCAGGCCGAGTGCGACGATGCGTTCCGCGGCGAGGTCGGCCCACTCCTGCGCGTGTTCGACGATCGTGTCGAGCAGCTCGTGCACGCCGACGAAGTTGCGGCCACGGACGTGCCAGTGCGCCTGCTTGCCGTTGACGACGAGCGCCTCGAGGTCGATGACGACCGGGGCGAGGAACTGCGCCACACCGGCGGCGAGCTCCGGCGTGGTCGAGAACGGCGACGTGGTGCTGGTGCTGGTGGTGTCGGTCATGTCGTTTCCTCCTGCCTCGTGGTCCCACCCGAGTGGGGTGGGTCCGATGGTGACAACAGTGCCCGCTCCGCTCGTGCGCCACAAGGGAGCGAAGGCTGGCCTCGCCCCGTCAGCCGACGAGGGTGTCGAAGCCGGCCTCGTCCAGCTCGATCTGCACGACGGAGCGCGCCCGCTCGACCCAGGGGCTGTCGGCACAGCCGATCCAGACGGTCGTGCGCGGTTCGCAGTCGGCGACGCACCACTCGGCGGCCCACCCCGTGACCGCGCTCGCGAGGGCCTCGCCGTGGTCGGCGAAGACGAGGGACGCCACCGCCGAGGGGCGGGCGCTCCGGACCAGCCAGGTCACGGTGACGCGCGGGGGCGCCGGGAGGGTGTGCACCTGTTCCGGCAGGGCCGTCTCGACGAAGACCTGGCCGTACGCGTTGGCGGGCAGGTCCTCGAGCATGCGGGTGATCTCGGGCAGGTCGTCGACGCCACCGGCGAGGAGGATGCGTTCGCTGGGCTGTCGCCGGGTCCGTGCCATACGGCAACGGTAAGGGAAGCCTTACCTCATCACAAGGGCACCGACACGGTTCCGGCG
>NZ_BACZ01000136.1 GCF_000333375.1 Curtobacterium sp. B18 | reverse complement strand
TCGGGTCGGTGCCCTGGGCGCGACGAAGCGTGAGGACCTCCGGACCGGACTCGGTCACCGCGACGGTGTGCTCGACGTGCGCGCCGCGTGAGCCGTCGACGCTCTTGAGCGTCCAGCCGTCGTCGTCCTGGTAGAGCTCCGCGGTGCTCTGCATGAGCCACGGCTCGATCGGCACGACCAGCCCCCGCTGGAGCTTCAGGCCGCGCCCGGGCCGTCCGTCGTTCGGGACGTGCGGGTCGCCGTGCATCGTCCGCCCGACCCCGTGGCCGCCGAACTGCAGGTTCACGTCGTAGCCGGCGTCCTTCGCGACGCGACCGATCGCGTACGACACGTCCCCGAGCTTGTTGCCCGTGCGGAACTGGGCGATGCCGGCGACGAGCGCACGCTCGACCGTGTCGATCAGCCGCTGGTCGTCCTCGCGCGGGGTGCCGACCTGCACCGTCACGGCCGAGTCGGCGACCCAGCCGTCGACGCTCGCGGCGAAGTCGAGGCTCACGAGGTCGCCGTCGACGAGCACGCGGTCGGACGGCAGGCCGTGCAGCGCGGCGTCGTTGACCGACGTGCAGAGGTTCTTGCCGAACGGCGACTTCCCGAACGACGGGTGGTAGTCGACGTAGCAGCTCACCGCCCCACGGTCGGCGATCATCCGTGCGGCCACCCGGTCGAGGTCGAGCAGGTTCACGCCGACGTCGACGGTGTCGAGGAGTTCGTCGAGGACGTCGGCCACGAACCGACCGGCGGCGCGCAGGCCGTCCAGCTCGGCGGGGGTGCGGAGTTCGATCATGCGACCATCCTGGCGCGTTTTGCGGACGTGGGTTGCTGTGGCAAGATGGGTAGCCGTGCCCTGGCTGGACTCTGCCACGGGGGAGTCGCCGACACCGGGCACACACCTTCACTTACCGAATTCGATCCGCGGCGACCCGTGTGCGTCCGCAGAGAGTGACCCAATCATGAGCCAGCTCCTCGACCACGTCGACGCAGCGTCGCTGCGCACCGACGTCCCGGACTTCCGCCCCGGCGACACCATCAAGGTGCACGTCAACATCATCGAAGGCACGCGCTCGCGTGTCCAGGTGTTCCAGGGTGTCGTCATCGGACGCCAGGGTCACGGCCTCGGCGAGACCTTCAAGGTCCGCAAGGTGAGCTTCCAGGTCGGCGTCGAGCGCTGGTTCCCGGTGCACTCGCCGATCATCGACCACATCGAGATCGTCACCAAGGGTGACGTCCGTCGCGCGAAGCTCTACTACCTCCGCGAACTCCGCGGCAAGGCTGCCCGTCGCAAGATCAAGGAGAAGCGCGACTCCTGATCGCCTTCACAGTGAGCGCCCGCGAGCCGGACGCCGCTGTCGGCCCCTCGTCCATGTACGGTTGTGCATCGACGGGGGGCTTTCCCTTTCCGTGGGCGCACGTCGTCCCGGTCTCGCGGACGCGTGTCGTCCACGGTGGGATCCTGTGGTTGAACGAGAGCGGAAATGACGGACACGACTGACGAAACCGGGCGCCGACCCCGTGTCGAGAAGAAGCGGAACGGTGTCCTCACCTTCCTCCGCGACCTCGTCATCATCTTCATCGCGGCGCTGCTCGTCTCGTTCCTCGTCAAGACGTTCCTGATCCGGTCGTTCTACATCCCGTCGGCGTCGATGGAGAACACCCTGCAGATCAACGACCGGGTGATCGTCAACGAACTCGTCCCCGACGTGGTCTCCCTGAAGCGTGGCGACGTGGTCGTCTTCAAGGACCCGGGCGGTTGGCTCACCGGTTCCGAGGTGCCGAGCGTGACGCCGACCACGCAGCCCGCGAAGGCCGTCGACTGGCTCCTCACCCAGATCGGGCTGGGGACCGGTGACAGCGACGACCACCTCATCAAACGCGTCATCGGACTCCCCGGCGACAAGGTCTCCTGCTGCAACGACCTCGGTCAGATGTCGGTGAACGGCGTCCCCATCAAGGAGCCCTACCTCAAGCTGCCGACGGGGGAGACCCGCGCCTCGGGAACCGACTTCTCGGTGACCGTGCCGAAGGGCACCATCTGGGTGATGGGCGACAACCGCTACGACTCAAAGGACTCGCGGTACAACGGCGACCCCCGTCGAAGGGGTTCGTGCCGCTGTCCGACGTGACCGGACGGGCCTTCGTGATCTCGTGGCCGTCGAGTCGCTGGACCTGGCTCGACGACTACCCCGAGGTGTTCGCCGGCGTGGAGGAGCGGGACAAGTGACCGCCGTCCGGCCGTCGCTGCGGGTGGAGAAGAAGCTCCTCGCCGATGGACGCGTGACGGTCATCGGGATGGACGAGGTCGGTCGTGGTGCGATCGCCGGACCCGTCGCCGTCGGTGTCGCCGCCGTGACGGTGGACATCGGTCGCGTGCCCCAGGGGCTCGCCGACTCGAAGCTGCTCACCGCGGCTCGTCGCGAGGCGCTCGACCCCGTCGTCCGCCGGTGGACCCGCACCGCGGTGGGGATGGCGTCCGCGTCGGTGGTCGACGAGCAGGGCATCGTCCCCGCGCTCGGGCAGGCCGGGGCGTCGGCGATCGGTGCCCTCGTCGCCGACGGGCTCTCGCTCGACGGCGCCGTGGTCGTCCTCGACGGCTCGTTCGACTGGCTCACCCGCGCGGTGCCGGCCACGCTCCGGCTGCCGTCCGACCCGCTCGAGGTCGTGGTGCGGGTCAAGGCCGACCGGGACTGCGCGTCGGTCGCCGCGGCGTCGGTCGTCGCGAAGGTCGCCCGGGACGCGCTCATGACGGCGGCGCACGACGAGGCGCCGCACTACGCGTGGGCGTCGAACAAGGGGTACGGGTCGACCGCGCACTACGACGCGATCCGCGCGGTCGGGGCGCACGCACTGCACCGGAAGAGCTGGCTGCACCAGGCGTCGAGCGTGGCGTTGGACGGGTTCGCGGAGTTGGACGCGCTCGCGGGCTGAGCGGCGCGGTGCCTCCGTGGCTGCGGCTCGGTCGCGTGACGCGACCTGGTCGCGGTGTGTCGCCGGTGCTCCCGTCGCCGTAGACTGTGGGCGCGATGGATGACGACGAATTCGACGACTACGACCGCGAGGTCGAACTTGCCCTGTACCGCGAGTACCGCGACGTCGTGTCGCAGTTCCGTTACGTGGTCGAGACCGAGCGGCGTTTCTACCTGGCCAACGAGGTGGAACTCTCCCGCCGGGACACCGAGCACGATTTCTACTTCGAATTGACGATGAACGACGTCTGGGTCTGGGACGTCTACCGTTCCGACCGGTTCGTGAAGTCCGTGCGTGTCCTGACGTTCAAGGACGTCAACGTCGAGGAACTCACTTCCCGTGAACTCGAGCTGCCGAAAGAACTCGCGCTCGACGAGTGATCTTCAGTTCTTCGCAGGAAATGCGAGAATCTGAGAATCGCCGAGACAATTGTGCCGGCGTGCATTCCTCCCGCTAATGTGAAGGGGATTTCCCGTCCCCTGCACAAGGAGCACGTCATGGCACAGAAGGTCACCGTCCAGCTCGTCGACGACCTCGACGACACCCCGATCACCGCCGGCGCCGGTCGCACCGTCGAATTCGCGTTCGACGGGTCGTCCTACGAGATCGACCTCACCGACGACAACGTCGACAAGTTCCGCGAGGCGATCTCCGACTACGTCGCCGCGGCGCGCAAGGTGTCCGGTCGTCGTTCCGCCGGTGCCGCTCCGAAGGCAGCGCCGAAGCGCGGCAACTCGGAAGAGCTCGCGAAGATCCGCGAATGGGCGAAGGAGAACGGGTACGAGGTCTCGTCCCGCGGTCGCATCTCGACCCAGGTGCAGGAAGCGTACGCAGCCGCGCACTGAGCGCCCTGCTGCAGGACCCCGGACGGCTTCGGCCGACCGGGGTCCTGCCTTTGTCCTCCACAGGTGATCGTCCGCTGATTCCCGTCCACAATTGGTCGAGGTCCGGCTCGATCGTGCTCGGCGGTCCGCGATCGTCGTCGTGGAGGCAACGACATGGAACGATCACCCCTGCGGAACGGCAGTCTCGGACGATTCGGCGAAGAACGGGCTGCGGAATGGCTGGAACGCCACGGATTCCGTCTCGTCGAACGCAATTGGCGGTGTGCGCGGGGTGAGATCGACATCGTCGCGTGGCAGTCGTGCACGCTCTGCTTCATCGAGGTGAAGACACGGTCCGGCGCCGCCACCGGTCATCCCTTCGAAGCGATCACGGCGTCGAAGGTCGCGCGACTGCGGCGACTCGTGCCGGCGTGGTTCGCCGACCACCCCGAGGTGTCCGCGCGGACGATCCGCATCGACGCGGTTGCGGTGCACGTCGACGGTGACCGGATCGGCGTCGAGCACGTGGCGGGCGTGCTGTGACGGCGGACATCGGGCGTGCCTCGGCGATCGCGCTCGTCGGGGTGCAGGGGCGCGTGATCGAGGTCGAGGCGCACCTCACCAGCCAGCTGCCCGGGTTCAGCATCATCGGCCTGCCGGACGCCGCTCTGGGTGAGGCGCGGGAGCGGGTGCGGTCCGCCAGTGCCCTCGCCGGGTGTCCGCTGCCGGCTCGGCGGATCACGGTGAACCTCACGCCGGCGTCGATCCCGAAGCGCGGCTCCGGCTTCGACCTGGCCATCGCCATGGCCGTGCTCGGTGCCGAGGGGATCGCGCCCCGGGTCTCGCGCGACGTCGCGTACATCGGGGAGCTCGGCCTCGACGGACGGGTCCGGCCCGTCCCCGGGGTCATCCCGATGGTGATCGCTGCGCGGGACGCCGCCATCGGCACGGTCGTGGTGCCGGTCGGCAACGTCGACGAAGCACGGATCGTGCCGGGCATCGAGGTGATCGGCACCGCGTCGTTGCGGGCGAGCGCGATCACGGCGGGAGCGCTCCTGCCGCCGGTCGAGACCGATCCGGTGCTGCCGGCGCTCCCGGTCGAGACCCGTCCGGAGGCGCACGACCTGGCCGACGTGATCGGGAACGCCGTGGGTGTCCGGGCCGTGATCGCCGCCGCGGCCGGTGGCCACCACATGTTCCTGCTCGGACCGCCCGGCGCCGGCAAGACGATGCTCGCCGAGCGGCTCCCGGGGCTCCTGCCGGACCTCGATCCCGAGGCGGCGCTCGAGCTCGCCGCGGTGCGCTCGGTCAGCGGACTCGGCAGCCAGTCGTGGAGCGTCCGGCCGCCGTGGGAGGCGCCGCACCACTCGTCGTCGACGACGGCCCTGATCGGTGGGGGATCGGGCCTGCTCCGACCGGGCGCCGTGTCGCGGGCCACCCGTGGGGTGCTGTTCCTCGACGAGGCGACCGAGTTCCCCCGAGCGGTCCTCGACGCACTCCGGCAGCCGCTCGAGTCCGGTCGGATCACGATCCACCGCAGCGTCGGCAGCGCCGAGTTCCCCGCGCGGTGCCAGGTGGTGCTCGCCGCGAACCCGTGTCCCTGTGGCAACGCCGGGGTCCGCAACGGTCCGCCGTGTTCCTGCAGTCCCAGCACGGTGCGCAAGTACCTCGGGCGGCTCTCGGGGCCGCTCCTCGACCGGATCGACATCCGGGTGGCGGTGCCCCGGGTGACGACGGGTGCCATCCGCGCGACCGAGGGCTCGGCGCCCACGACCGCCGAGGCCGCCGCGCTCGTGGCGACGGCTCGAGGTCGGATGGCCGAACGCCTGCGCGGCACCGGCTGGGCGTGCAACGCCGAGGTCACCGGACCCTGGCTCCGCGCCGACGGGCGGGCGCAGCCGGGTGCGACGGACCCGCTCGACCGGGCGCTCGACCGCGGCACGCTCACGATGCGGGGGTGGGACCGGGTCATGCGGTTGTCGTGGACGCTGGCGGACCTCGACGACGTCGAGCGTCCAGGCGCCCGGGAAGTCCAGCGGGCACTCGCGTTGCGGAGCGCACTGTGAGCGCCGCGGTCGACGATGACCCGCTCGCTCGGGTCACGTGGAGCGTCCTCGCCGAGCCGGGTGATGCCGTCGCCGGGGAACTCATCGCCCTGTTCGGGCCGCGCCCGGCTCTCGCGCTCGTCCGGCGAGCCGCCAGGACGAACACCGGGGCACTCGTCGAGCGGATCGGCGCGGCGGCGTCCTTCGCCGACGGGACGGACCAGGTGCGTGCCGCGCTCGATGCCGCCGTCGGACGGTGGCGTCCACGCCTCGCGGGATCGGAGGACCGGGCCGTCGCCGCGACGGCTGCCGCCACCGCGGTCGGAGCCCGGCTGCTGCTCCCGGGGACGCCCGGGTGGCCGAGCGGGCTGGACGACCTCGGACCGCACGCGCCGTTCGTCCTGTGGAGCCGGTCGGACCTCGACGATCCGGTCGGCGCCGCCGGGTGCCGCGGTGCGCTCGCGATCGTCGGCTGCCGGGCGAACACGATCTCAGGGGCCGAGGCCACCGCGGAGATCGCCTCGGTCGCGGCCGACGCCGGAGTCGAGATCGTCTCCGGCGGCGCCTACGGGATCGACGCGGTCGCGCACCGGGTCGCCGTCGCCGCGGGGACGCCCACGACGGCGGTGCTCGCCGGCGGCGTCGACCAGTTCTACCCGGCGGGCAACCACGACCTGCTGCGCAACGTGCTCGGTCGTGGCCGTGTGCTGTCCGAGTCACCGCCGGGGACCCGACCGACGCGCTGGCGCTTCCTCCACCGCAACCGGCTGATCGCCGCCCTGGCCGGCGCCACCGTGGTCGTCGAGGCGGCTGCCCGGTCGGGGGCGCTCAACACCGCCCACCATGCGCTGCACCTCGGTCGGCCGGTGTTCGCCGTGCCCGGTGCGTTCGCATCCGCCGCCTCGGTCGGCTGCCATCGGTTGATCGCCGAGGGGAACGCGCAGATCGTCGTGCATCCGCGTGATCCGGTCACGGCGGTGGTGTCGGGCGCCGGACCCGGTGGGACCGCCTCGCCCGCGGCGACCGAGCTCGTCCTCGGGACCACGTCCGATCCGCTCGTGGTGCGGGTGCTGGACGCGCTCGACCGTCGGCCGCTCGACGTGGACGAGATCGCTCGTCGCAGCGGCCTGTCCGTCGACGACGCGGCCGACGCGCTGGCCCTGGCGCAGCTCGAGGGACTCGCGGTCGCCGCCGCGGCGGGGTGGTGCCGGCGATGACGGTCGTCGGACCTACGCTGGCTGCGTGACCGATGGCAGTCAGGAGCGACTCGAGGCGGCGGTGCACGCGTTCCTCGGCCATGCCCGCCATGCCCGAGGGCTCAGCGAGCAGACCCTCCGCGCCTACGCCAACGACCTCGAGCAGCTCGTCGCGTTCGCGGCGTCGCACGGGGTGGAGCGGCTGGCCGACGTGGAGCTCGAGCTCCTCCGCGACTGGCTGTGGGACGCCGACCACCGTGGGCTGGCCCGGTCCACCATCGCGCGTCGGTCCTCGTCGGTCCGGGCGTTCACCCGGTGGGCGAGCGAGTCCGGGGCGATCACGAACGACCCGGGGGTGCGGCTGCGGGCACCGAAGGGGGCATCGCACCTGCCGCGGGTGGTGTCGTCCGACCAGGTCCGCTCGATGCTCGACCGGCTGGCGGACCGTGCCGCGACCGACGACCCGGCAGCCCTCCGCGACCTCGCGGTGGTGGAGCTCCTCTACGCCGCGGGCATCCGCGTCAGCGAACTCGTCGGCATCGACGTGCGCGACCTCGACCGCGGACGGCTGACGGTCCGGGTCCTCGGCAAGGGCGGGAAGGAGCGCGTCGTCCCGTTCGGTGTCCCGGCGCGTGACGCGCTCGAGGCGTGGCTCGTCCGCGGTCGACCGGTGCTGGCGGCGAAGGCCCTGGCGCAGGACGCCTCGCTGGTCGACGGCGCGGCCGGCCCAGGCCACGGTGCGGCGACCGCGGGGAAGGCGACCGGGTCGCGCACCGGGGCGCGCGGCACCTCCTCGCCCACCGAGGCGCTGTTCCTCGGGGACCGCGGCGGCCGACTCGGGGTCCGTGGTGCCTACCGGATCGTGGCCCGGCTGCTGCAGGACCTGCCGGGCGAGGGACCCAGCGGGCCGCACACCTTCCGGCACACCGCGGCGACGCACCTGCTCGACGGGGGAGCGGACCTCCGTGCCGTGCAGGAACTGCTCGGGCACGCGAGCCTCGGGACGACCCAGATCTACACGCACGTCTCCTCCGCACGGCTGCGCGAGGTCTACCGGACGGCCCACCCCCGCGCCTGACCGTCGACGTTCGCGGGCACCGTCGGGTCCGCGCCCCCGTTCGTCACCCCGTCCAGTCGGACTCGGGCAGCAGCACCGGCCACGCCGCCTCGGGCAGGTACGGCGTCGGGTCCACGTACCGGTCGTCGAGCCGCGCGCCGAGGTGCAGGCAGGGGTCCGCCGCCGGACAGTGCCCGACCGATACGGTCCCGAGCGGGTCGCCGCGTCCCACGACGTCGCCCGTCCTGACCGTCGGCGCGACCGAGTCCACCGTGCTGCGGAGGCCGCCGCCGTGGTCGATCGTCACGACCCCACGGCCGGCGACCTGCCCGGCGAACGTCACCGTGCCGTCGTCCACCGCGACGACGGCCGTCCCGAGCGCCGCTCCGACGTCGATGCCGCGGTGCCCCGCGGCGTAGTCGTCGGTCGGGGCCTCCCACGGACGGTCGACGACGCGGCTCCCCGTCGGCCACACCCACGGTGCGTCCGACGTCAGGTGGTCGGCATCGCCACGAGACGCCCCGGTCGCATCGGCGCCGCGGCCGGTGACGGGCGAGGTGGCGTCGGCTCGGGGCGACCCGGTCACCCACGGGCCGCCCGCGGGAACCGAGGCGACCAGCAACGCGAGGGCAGCGATCGCGGGGCCTGCGTGACGGAACGGCATGGGGACAGCCTCCCGGCGGTGGACGCGTCGCGTGCCGACGGTGGGCCGATCTGTGGAGGACGAGCCGCGCCTCCTGGCCTGTGGAGGTGCAGCGCGACCGACGCGCGTGCAACGAGCGACGTCGTCGCTGTCGAACGACGTCGACCCTGTCGCAACCCGGCGGGCGCAACGGTTGCACGCGCGCGGTGACGACATCACCGCTGTCGTACGACGTCGACCATGTCGTTCCGAGTAGGCCCCGCCCCCGCGGCCGACGCGCCCCGCCCCCGCGCCCGGCGCCGCGCCGCCGCCCGCGCCGGTTGGCCCCCGCGCCCGATCCCGGAGTACAGTCGGGGCCGCTCCGGAACACGCAACGCCGCTCGGACGGCGAACCAGCCGACCGCCGGGGCACCGTGCAGCATCCCGCACGGCGGCAGGGAACCTGGAGCATCGTGTCGAACGCGACCACGCAGCACGGCGAAGACCGTGCGTTCAAGGGGAAGGTCACGCTGTTCGCCATCGCGGCAGCGGCGAAGCAGCGGATCGGTGCCCGTGCGGTCACCGACGAGGAGGCCACGCTGCTCGAGATCGAGGACGGCGACCCGGTGCTGACGATGAGCCGCACGGCCTACGACGCCTCGGGTCGAGCGGTCGAGTACGGCGTGCACTGCTACCGACCGGACCG
>NZ_BACZ01000137.1 GCF_000333375.1 Curtobacterium sp. B18 | reverse complement strand
TCGCCGGCGGCGCTTCCCGTCGCGGTCGTCGAGGCCGTCCGCCGGGCGGTGCCGGATCTCGCCGTGACGATCCGGCTCTCCGGCGCCGACCTCATGCCCGGCTCGTCCACCGACGACGAGGTGGACGCGCTCGTGCACGAGCTGCTGCCGCTCGGCCTGGACGGGATCTCGGTCGGCATCGGCTGGCACGAGTCCCGGACGCCGACCGTGCAGGCCGCGGTGCCGCACGGCGCGTGGCTCGCGTACGCCGCCCGCATCGCCGGCGTCGTCCGGGCGTCGGCGTACCCGGACGTCAAGGTCATCGCGTCGAACCGGATGACCGACCTGCGCGACGGCGAGGCCGTGCTGGCCGACGGGCTCCTCGACGCGGTCGCCCTCGCGCGCCCGTTCCTCGCCGACCCCGCGATCGTGAACCGGTCGCTCGACGGCGCCTTCGACCTCGTCAACACCTGCATCGGCTGCAACCAGGCGTGCCTCGACCGGTCGATCATCGGTCAGCCGGTGTCGTGCCTGGTCAACCCGCGCGCTGCCCGCGAGGTCGCCTTCCCCGCCCGCCCGACGACCGACCCGAAGCGCGTCGACGTCGTCGGCGGCGGACCGGCCGGGCTCGCCGCCGCGGTCGACGCGGCGCGCCGGGGCCACACCGTGACCCTCTGGGAGGCGTCCGACCGGTTGGGCGGACAGTTCGACCTCGCCGCGCTCGTCCCGGGGAAAGAGGACTACGCGGCAACCGTCCGCGCCGCGCGTGCGGAGCTCGAGGCCCGCGGCGCGACGATCCACCTCGGTCGGGCCGCGACCGCCGCCGACCTCACCACGAGCGACGCCGTCGTGCTCGCGCCGGGGGTCGTGCCGCGCGCCATCGACGTCCCCGGTGCCGACCTGCCGCACGTCCGGTCCTACGAGCGGGCGCTCCGCGAGGGCGTCCCGGCGGGCACCGTCGCGATCATCGGCGGCGGCGGGATCGGCGTCGACACCGCGGCCTTCCTGGTCGAGTCGCCCGACGAGGCCCGTCGCGCGAGCGAGTTCGGCGCCCGCTGGGACCTCGACGTGGCCGACACCGTCGTGGGAGACGTGCCGCAACGACTGCCCGTGGCGACCCGCACGCTCCGACCCGGCAGCGACGTCACGGTGCTCCGCCGTTCCGGCAAGTTCGGCCAGGGGATCGGCATCACCTCGCGCTGGGTGGCGATCGGACGGCTCCGGGACGCCGGCGTGCACCTCGTCGGCGGCGTGCAGGAGTACCTGCGCATCGAGCCCGGCGTGCTCTGGATCCGTGACGAGCACGGCGAGGAGCGGGGGATCCCCGCGGACACCGTGGTGGTCTGCGCCGGGCAGGAGCGCGCGCTCGGGACGGGAGCCGAGGCGGGCGCAGGGCCGTCCGACGGACTCGAGCCGGGCCTCCGGGCAGCCGGTGTGCCGTACGCCGTCGTGGGCGGCGCACGCGACGCGCGGAGCGTCGATGCGGTGCGTGCGACCTCCGAAGCGCTCGAGGCGGTTCGGCGACTCGCACCCTGACGGCGCGTCCCGACTCGCTTCTCGCTCGGAAACCTGCAAGAATGAACGGTCGAATCGTGTCCGCTCGACCCTCTATCCAGCGGATCACGGTCTCATCGAGCTTCCACCGTGTGTGCCCCCACGCCCGCGGTCCGGTTCAACCACAACAACACGCAACAGGAGCATTTGTGGCTGTCAAGATCCGTCTCAAGCGTCTCGGTAAGATCCGGGCGCCGTACTACCGCATCGTCGTCGCCGACTCGCGCACCAAGCGCGACGGTCGCGTCATCGAGGAGATCGGTCAGTACCACCCGACCGAGGAGCCCTCGGTCATCAAGATCGAGTCCGAGCGTGCGCTCTACTGGCTCGGCGTCGGCGCGCAGCCGACCGAGCAGGTCGCGGCCCTCCTCAAGCTGACCGGCGACTGGGCCAAGTTCAAGGGCGAGAAGGACACCGAGTCCAAGGTCAAGGTCGCCGAGCCGAAGCAGGCCTTCCAGGTCGACTCCTCCAAGAAGGCCGTCCTCAAGCCGAAGTCGGAGAAGACGGCCCCCGCCGCCAAGGCCGACGAGGCCGAGACCGCCGACGAGACGACCGAGGCGTAATTCCTTGCTCGAATCCGCGCTGACGCACCTCGTCAAGGGGATCGTCGATCACCCTGACGACGTGCGCGTCGCCAGTTCCACCTCCGCGCGGGGCGAGGTCCTCGAGGTGCGTGTGCACCCCGAGGACCTCGGCCGCGTGATCGGCCGCGCCGGACGGACCGCAAAGGCGCTGCGCACCCTCGTCACGGCTCTCGCCGACGGCAAGCGGGTGCGTGTCGACGTGGTCGACACCGATTCCTAGGGAGACGACCCAGCTCCGGGTGGGTCGCATCACGAAGGCGCACGGGCTCAAGGGCGGCATCAAGCTCGAGCTCTACACCGACGACCCGGATCGTCGGTTCACGCCAGGGGCCGTGTTCACGCTCCAGGTCCCGGACGACTCGCCCTGGGCCGGCAAGACCATCGCGCTCGACGAGCTCCGCTGGTACAACGGCCACCCGGTCGCCTTCTTCGAGGGCATCGGGGACCGCACCGCCGCCGAGACCCTCGCGCGGGCGATCCTCTGGGTCGAACAGGACGCCGACGCCGAGACCGGCGAGGACGACGCCTGGTACGACCACCAGCTGGTCGGGCTGACGGTCCTCCGCGACGGCGTCGAGGTCGGCACCGTCGCACGGGTCGACCACCTGCCGGCGCAGGACCTCCTCGCCATCGACACCCCGTCGCGGGGCGAGGTCCTCGTGCCGTTCGTCTCGGCGATCGTGCCCGCGGTGGACATCGCCGCCGGCACCGTCACCGTGACGCCGCCGACCGGGCTGTTCGAGGATCCCGAGGACACGTCCCGCCCCGAGACCGTGACGGACTAGCGCGCGTGCGCATCGACATCGTCACGATCTTCCCGGAGTTCTTCTCCGTGCTGGACGTCTCGTTGCTGGGCAAGGCCCGCTCCGGCGGTCTGCTCGACCTGCACGTGCACGACCTCCGCTCGTGGACGACCGACCGGCACCGCACCGTCGACGACACCCCGTACGGCGGGGGAGCGGGCATGGTCATGAAGCCCGAGCCCTGGGCGCAGGCGCTCGAGTCGATCCTGCGGCCGGACGGGTCGTCGACCCTCGTCGTGCCGACACCGGCCGGCACCCCGTTCACCCAGTCGATCGCGCGCTCGCTCGCGTCGACGTCGGACCACCTCGTGTTCGCGTGCGGGCGGTACGAGGGCATCGACGCCCGCGTGTTCGAGTGGGCCGCGTCGCGGTGCACCGTCGTCGAGCTCTCGCTGGGCGACTACGTGCTGAACGGCGGCGAGGTCGCGGCGATGGCCATGATCGAGGCCGTCGGCCGGCTCGTCCCCGGCGTCGTCGGCAACCCCGAGTCCCTCGTCGAGGAGTCGCACGAGGACGGGCTGCTCGAGTACCCGTCCTACACGAAGCCGGCGCTCTGGCGGGACCTGGCCGTGCCGGACGTGCTCCTCAGCGGACACCACGGCCGCGTCGCCGACTGGCGGCACGAGCAGCAGGTCGAGCGGACGCGGCGCGTCCGGCCGGACCTGCTGCCGGACGCGTAGCCCGGACCGTCCCGTTCCGGGCGTCCACGCTGTCGCGTTGTCGCGCGCCGTCCCGGATCTTCGCGCTCTTGCGCGCTGTCCCGGACCGTCACGCTCTTGCGCGCTGTTCCGGACGTTCGCGCTGCGCGACACCACACGCGCCGTCGAGCGCGTGAGCTGTCGCTGAGCCCCGCGACGTCAGGGGGAGGACCCGGCTCCGCACCGCGGGTCTGG
>NZ_BACZ01000138.1 GCF_000333375.1 Curtobacterium sp. B18 | reverse complement strand
CTCCTGTCCGTCCGTGCGCACGTCGCGACGTTCCTTCCCAGAACCGCCGCGATGGAAAGCGGAATCGGGCGTACCCGGTCGGGAGGAACGACCAGGGACGCCCGAAACGGCCAGGCACGCCCGGCACGGAGGGTGACGGTCAGAGCGAGTCGCGCAGCTCGGTGACCAGGTGCCGGACGACGGCGCGGAGGTCGCCGCCGTTCTCCTGCGCCACCTGCAGCTGTCGCTGGTACGAGGCGCCGGCCGCGATCATCGTGTCGAGGTGGTGCAGCTCCTCGAGGCAGCCGAGGCGCTCCGCCACCGGGTGGAGCCGCTCGACGAGGTCGTGCACCTCGTCGGTCACGAGCTGCTCGTCACCGGCGGCGTTCGTGATGATCTCGGCCTCCATGCCGTAGCGCGCCGCGCGCCACTTGTTCTCACGGATGAACCAGGGCTGCATGGTCGGCAGCGTCTCGCCGGCGTCGAGCCGGTCCGACATGGCGGTGACGAGGCACTGCACGAGCGCGGTCACCGCCCCGACCTCGTGCAGGGTCGAGATGCCGTCGGAGACGCGGTTCTCGAGCGTGCCCCAGCCGGGCGACGGGCGGATGTCCCAGCGGAGGTCCTTGACGCCGTCGATGACACCGGTGCGGGTGAGGTCGTCGACGACCTCCTCGAAGTTCGCCCACGCGCCGAGCGCCGGCGGCAGCCCACCGGTCGGCAGCTGCTGGAACATGAGCGCGCGGTTCGAGGCGTACCCGGTGTCGGTGCCGGCCCAGAACGGGCTCGAGGCGGTGAACGCCTGCAGGTGCGGCACGTACGCGAGCATCGCACCGAGGATCGGCAGGGCCTTGTCGCGGTCGTCGATCCCGACGTGCACGTGCACGCCCCAGATGAGCATCTGGCGCCCCCACCAGCGCGTGCGGTCGATGAGGGTCGTGTAGTGCTCGCTGTCCGGCGTGATCTCCTGCTGGTCCCACACGGCGAAGGGGTGCGTCCCAGCGCACATGACCTGCGCGTCGAGCGGTTCGGCGGCGTCGATGACCTCGCCGATGATCCCGGACAGCTCGTCCGTGGCCCCGCGCACCCGGGAGTGCACGCCCGTGACGACCTCGACCGTGTTCGTCAGGAGCTCCTCGGTCACCCGGTCGTGGTCACCGAGCCGCTCCTGCACCGCCCGGATGACGGCGGGGGCACGCGGGGTGAGGTCGCCGGTGTCCCGGTCGACCAGGGGGAGCTCCCACTCGACGCCGATCGTCGACGGGCGGGACTCGGTGAAGCGGATGTCCATGCTGTACATCCTGCCCGGCTCCTTGTCGGACACGCACAACGATGGACGGTCCCGATCGTGCGGATCCGATTCACAGTGGTTCCACACCGGGCGTACCGTAGTAACGCTCAACAGGGAAGAGGTAGGCATGCAGCTGGTCGTGCGCGGGACGAACGCACCACTCGTCGGAGAACTCGACATCCCGGTCTCGAAGTACCACGCGCACCGAGCGCTGGTCCTCGCATCGCTCGCGAAGGGGACGAGCATCGTGTCCGGCATCAGCGCGACCCGACAGGTCGAGTGGACCGTGGGCACGCTGCGTGCCCTCGGCGTCGACGTGAAGCGTCGTGGGGACGAGTACCACGTCACGGGCCTCGGCGGCCGGTACGAGGCCACCGACGTCGTCGACCACGGCTCCCGGGGCGCCGACGGCATCCTCAACATGGGCTCGTCCGGCACCACCCTCTACTTCATGACCGGGCTCGCGTCCCTGGCGGACAAGCCGATGACGCTCGCCGGGATGAAGTACTTCCAGCGGCGGCCGATCAAGGCCCTGCTCACCTCGCTCACCCAGATGGGCATCGAGCTCGAGGCCACGAACGACTGCCCGCCGGTCACCGTCCAGCCGAAGCGTCCGCGGGGCGGCGACGTCCAGATCGCCGGCACCCTGTCGCAGTGGATCTCCGGGCTGCTCCTCGTCGCGCCCTTCGCCGAGCAGGAGACCCGCATCCACATCACCGGCGGACGGCTCAACGAGCAGCCCTACGTCGAGCTGACCGTGCGCATGATGCGCCAGTTCGGCCTCACGGTCGAGGTGTCCGACGACTGGCTCGAGTACCGGATCCCGGCGAACCAGCAGGCCACCCCGCACGACTACGTGATCCCGCCGGACATCGGCTCGGCCGCGTTCGGCATCGCCGCTGCCGGCACCCGTGCGTCGAACGTGCTGCTCCGCGGCATGACGGCGTTCACCACCGCCGAGACCGACCACCCGGAGAGCGAGTTCCTCGACCTCGCGACGGCGATGGGCGTCCCGATGCGGATCGACGAGGAGACCGGGTTCGTGCGCATCGAGCACGACGGCTCGCCGCTCCGCCCCCTCGACATCGACTGCCAGCCGATCCCGGACCTGCTCCCGGTCCTGTCGACCATGGCGACCTTCGCCGAGGGCACGACCCGGCTCTGGAACGTGGCGCACATCCGGCTGAAGGAGTCCGACCGCGTCGCCGCGATGCTCCAGCTCAACCGCCTGGGCGGCCGCGCCGAGCAGGGCGCCGACGAGCTGCGCGTCACGGGGGTCCGACCGGGTGACCTGCAGGGGTCGCCGATGTCCTCGTTCAACGACCACCGCGTCCTCATGTCCCTCGCCGTCGCCGCGTCCGGGGCCGAGGGCACGTCCTCGCTCACCTACCCGCGCGCCTACCGGATCTCGTACCCGACCTTCCTCGAGGCGATGAACGCCGTCGGCCTCGACATGGAGGTCGGCGACGGCGCCGCGGCCCGGATCGCCCGCGACGACCGCATCCACGCGGCCGAGGCGGCAGCCGAGCGCACCGACCTCGGCGAGGAGCACGAGACCGTGCCGAACGCACTGCCCGAGCTCACCGGCGTCGACGCCGACCCGCTCGTCCTCAGCGAGAAGGTCCGGGCGCTTGCCGAGACGGACCCGGACGGCCTCGCCGTGATCGAGGTCGGCGGCCCCGAGCCGGTGAACATGACGTGGCGCGAGCTGCAGGACGAGGCCGACAAGGTGTCCGCGCTGCTCCTCGAGCTCGGCGTCCGCACGGGCGAGTCCGTCGCGATGCAGCTGCCGAACTGGCGCGAGTTCGTCTCGATCACCCTCGGAGCGATCCAGATCGGTGCCGTCGCGACCCCGATCATGCCGGTCTTCGGTCCCCGCGAGACGACGATGACGCTCGCCCGGTCCCGCGCCCGCGTCGTGTTCCTGCCGAACCTGTTCCGCAAGCGTCGTCCGGCGCTCGAGCTCCTCGACGTCATCGACGAGGCGCGGGCGCAGAAGCGACGGCTGTCGGTCGAACACGTGGTCGTGCTCCGCTCCGAGGCACGCGGTCAGGGGGACACCCCGACGAACCAGCCCCCGCTGCCCACGGACGCCATGGAGCGTGTGGCTGCGAGCGAGTGGAACTGGCGGTACTTCGACACGGCGCTCGAGTCCGTGCAGGTGGACGTCGAACAGATCCGATCGCACGCGCCCGGCCCGGACGACGTCTGCCAGCTCCTCTTCACCTCCGGCACGACCGGTGAGCCGAAGGGCGTGCAGCACCCGCACCGCACGCTCGGCCTGGCGACCGCGATGCACGTCGCCCAGTCCGGTCTGACGAGCGCGGACCGGATCTACATCCCGTCGCCGCTCGCGCACCAGACCGGCTTCCTGTACGGCATGCTCCTGGCCTTCCGGCTCGGCGCGCCCCAGGTCATCCAGCCGGTGTGGGACGGCACCGTCGCGCTCGAGCAGGCGTTCGGCGCCGCGAAGGCCACCTTCGTGCAGTGCGCGACGCCGTTCCTCACCGACCTGGTCGACCTCGTCGAGGCCGGTGCCGCCCAGCCCGAGTCGCTGCGGATCTTCGTGCCGACCGGTGCCGCGGTGCCCCGGGCCCTCGCCCAGCGTGCCGCGACCGTGCTCGGCACGGCGATCCTCGGTGCGTTCGGCACGAGCGAGACGTGCCTCGGGGCGCTGTCCAGCCCGACCGACGACCCGGCGGACGCCTACGGCCACGACGGACGCGCACTGCCCGGGATCCGGATCCGGATCGTCGACGACGAGGGGCACGAGCTGCCCGCCGACACCGAGGGCAACTTCGAGCTGCACTCGCCGACGATGTTCGACGGGTACCTCGACCGCCAGGACCTCACGGACGACGTCTTCACCGAGGACGGCTGGTACCGCACCGGCGACCTCGCGACAGTCGACGCCAAGGGATTCCTGTCCATCACCGGCCGCGTGAAGGACGTCATCAACCGCGGTGGCGAGAAGATCCCGGTGGTCGAGATCGAGAACCTGCTCTACCAGCACCCGCTGGTGACCGACGTGGCGATCGTCGCCATGCCGGACGCGCGGCTCGGCGAGCGTGCGTGCGCGTTCGTCGTGCCGGCCGCCGGCGCCGAGCGGCTCGACTTCGCGTCGATGCAGCAGGCACTCGACACCGCCGGCGTGAGCAAGTACTACTGGCCCGAGCGGCTCGAGTACCTCGCCGAACTGCCCCGCAACGCGGTCGGCAAGGTCCAGAAGAACGTCCTGCGGGAGCAGGCTGCCGCACTCGTCGCGACGAAGGAGAACGAGACACGATGACCATCACCGCCACCGACCAGACGCTGGACGAGACGACGTTCCAGCAGCTCAAGGCCGAGGTCACCGAGTGGGTCCGCGGCCGCGGTGAGGAGTGGGCCGAGGAGATCGAGCGCACCGGCCAGGTCGCGCCCGAGCTGTTCCAGGAGCTCAAGGACAAGGGGTGGCTGTCGCTCGCCGCCCCGGCCGAGCTCGGCGGACAGGGCATCCCGTTCTCGCGCTACCTCGAGATCATGGAGATCGTCTCACGCTCGCACGCGTCGATCCGCATGCTCGTCCACGTCATCAACGGCACCTGGCGCGCCATGGCGCCGTACGCGACGCCGGAGCAGCTCGACGAGGTCGTGAAGCCGAGCGTCGCCGGCGACGAGCTCGTCGCGTTCACGCTCACCGAGGCCACCGCCGGGACCGGCGCGGACATCCGAACGACCGTCCGCCGCGAGGGCGACACCTACGTGATGAACGGCGAGAAGCACCTCATCACCTTCGGCGTGAAGGCCGACTACTGGCTCATCGCGGCGCGTCTCGAGGGCACCACCGGCCAGGACGGCACCGTCGCGTTCCTCATGCCGAACTCCGGCCTGCCGGGCGCCGAGGTGATCGACGACTCGGACACCATGGGCATCCGCGGCACCGACCACGCGATCCTCCGGTTCACCGAGACCCCGATCCCGGCCTCCGCCCGCCTGGGCGAGGAGGGCCAGGGCCTCGAGGTCGCGCTCGGCGGCTTCCTGCTGCCGAGCCGCGTGTCCGTCGCGATGAGCGCCGTCGGCCTCGCCGAGCGGGCGAACGAGCTCGCCGTCGAGTACGCGAACAAGCGCGAGACGTTCGGCAAGAAGCTCGCCAGCCGCCAGGCGATCCAGTTCTACCTCGCCGAGAACTACGCCGACATCGCCGCCGCCCGCGCCCTCGTCCTCGAGGCCGCGCGCGCCTACGAGGAGGGCCGTCCGGACGCCGGCACGCTGTCGAGCGCCTCGAAGATGGTCGCCGTCGACATGCTCGCCCGCGTCACCGACAAGGCCCTGCAGGTGCACGGCGGCCAGGGCTACTGGAAGCGCAACGCGATCGAGCGCGTCTACCGCGACGCTCGCGCACAGCGCTTCGAGGAGGGCACCAACGAGATCCAGAAGCTGGTCGTCGGCCGCGCCGTCGTGACCGGCCAGGCCGGGTTCTGATCCGCAACCACTCCACAGCCGGGAGGCGCGGTGCGGGCCCGCACCGCGCCTCCAGGCCCTGACAACGCAAGGAACACATTGGCTGCAACCACTGCTCCCATCGCCCTCATCACGGGTGCCTCCCGCGGCATCGGCCGCCTGCTCGCGCAGAAGCTCGGCCAGCGCGGCGTCACCGTCGTGGTGACGTACAAGGGCAACGCCGACCTCGCCGAGGAGTCGCTCGCCGACGTCAAGGCCGCCGGCGGCGACGGGATCACGGCGCAGGTCGACATCGAGCAGCCCGAGTCGATCGACGCGCTGTTCGACCTGGTGCGCGACACCTACGGACGCCTCGACATGTTCGTCGCGAACGCCGCCGCGAGTGCCTTCAAGCCGGTCAACCAGCTCAAGCTGCACCACCTCGACCGCAGCTACGCGACGAACGCCCGCTCGTTCGTCCTCGGTGCGCAGCGCGCCGCCGAGCTCATGGACCGGGGCGGCCGGATCGTCGTCGTCACGTCCTACGGCTCGCTCCGTGCCTTCCCGACCTACGCGGCACTCGGTGCCGCGAAGGCGATGACCGAGGCGTACACGAAGTACATGGCCGTCGAGTTCGGTCCCCGGCAGATCACCGTCAACGCGGTCAACGGCGGGCTGATCGACACCGACTCGCTCGACTACTTCTACAACTCGGTGCCGGGCATGGCACCGATGCAGAGCGTGCTCGAGAAGCTCCCGCTGCAGCGTCCCGGCACCGCCGACGACATGGCCGACGCGGTCGACTTCCTGCTCTCCGACAAGGCGTCGTACATCACGGGGCAGACCCTGTCGGTGGACGGCGGGCTGACCGTCATCGCGCCGCCGTACTGGGCGGACACCACCTCGCCGCTCCGCGACGCGGTCCTGCCGTCGGCCGACGCGGCGTCCGACGCTGCTGCCGACCCGGCGTCCGACACGGCAGAGTAGGCGCATGAGCACCGTCGCCATGCCCGACCTCGCCGTCGTCTCCTCGCCGTGGACGCTCGGCCCCCTGACGCTCCCGAACCGGGTGGTCATGGGGTCGATGCACACCGGGCTCGAGGTGCACGACGACGGCGGGGCCGGCATGGCGACGTTCTACCGCGAACGCGCCGAGGGCGGTGCCGCGTGCATCATCACCGGCGGGATCGCGGTCAACGACGAGGCACGGGGCGGGCCGGACTTCGCCGTGTTCGGCGTCGGGGGAGCGGACGAGCGGTTCCGCACGGCGGTCGACGCCGTGCACGAGTCCGGGTCGGCGATCCTCGCGCAGCTCTTCCACGCCGGCCGGTACGCACTCGCGTCGGGCATGGTCGACCGTCACGGTGCGCCGCAGCGGGTGGTCGCGCCGTCGGCCCTGCCGTGGGCGGCCGCCCGGGGCGTGGTGCCCGTCGAGCTGACCGTCGCCGAGATCGAACGGACGATCGAGGACTTCGCCGCCGCTGCCCGGTCGGCGCGCGACATCGGGTTCGACGGCGTCAAGATCATGGCGTCCGAAGGCTACCTCATCAAC
>NZ_BACZ01000139.1 GCF_000333375.1 Curtobacterium sp. B18 | reverse complement strand
ACGCCGGACCCTGCGTCGCGCGGGTCTTGATCCACTCCGGCTTCGTCTCGATCGGCGTCGCGGCGTCCGGGCCTCGACGCGGAGCATCCGGCGTCCTTCGGGGGCGAGGGTCATACGAGGGTCTCCTGTCGTCGGATGCGGTCGCCGCTGTGCATGCCGTCGACGGCCTCCTGGACCCGGCGCGCGACCCCGGGGGCGAGCTCGTCGACGGTGACCGGTCGGCCCGCGGCGGCGGTCAGCGTGGTGACGCCGGCGTCGGCGATGCCGCACGGGACGATCGCGGCGTACGGCTCGAGGCTGTTCGTGCAGTTGATCGCGATGCCGTGGCTCGTCACGCCCTCGGCGACGTGCAGTCCGATCGCGCCGACCTTGGCGTGCGGGACGCCGGCCGGGCCGGGCACCCAGGCGCCGCTGCGCCCCTCGACCCGCTCGGCGTGCACCCCGACCGACGCAGCGACGTCGACGATGACCTGCTCGAGGTCCCGCACCCAGGCGACGACGTCGAGGGGTGCGGCGAGCCGGACGATCGGGTACGCGACGAGCTGGCCCGGTCCGTGCCAGGTGATCCGGCCGCCGCGGTCCACCTCGACGACGGGGGAGCCGTCGGTCGGCAGGTCGGACGGTTCGGTACGACGCCCGGCTGTGTACACGGACGGGTGCTCGCAGATGACGATCGCCCCGGGGGAGCGGCCGGCGACGACGTCGGCGTGGAGGGACCGCTGCAGTGCGAGTCCCTCGGCGTGGTCCAGCAACCCGGACGGGCGCACGATGTCGAGTTCCGGCATGGGCGCCAGGCTACGACAGTTTCTGTACTCCGTCCAACAACGAGGTGCGTCGGCGGTCGATCTCCCGGAGATGCACGCGACGGACGGGAGTCCGGGGCTTGACCTGAAGCGCGGTTGAGGGTGTCGGGTAGGGCCATGCACATCCGCCAGGTCCAGCTCGCCACCCGCTCCCTCGACGACACCGCCCGCTTCTACGAGCGACTCGGGTGCGCCGTGCTCGCCGACGACGACTCGGTCCGGGTCACCGTCGGAGCGTCGCAGCTCGTCTTCCGGGTGCTCGACGGGATGACCGGAGCGCACCACCTCGCGTTCACGATCCCGACCGGGACGTTCGCGGACGCGAAGCGCCGGGTGGCCGCGGTCGCGACGGTGCTCGGGGCGGACGGTGTCGACGAGTTCGAGGGGCCAGCGGGCTGGGACTCGCGGTCGGTGTACTTCGAGGGGCCCGACCGGCAGCTGCTCGAGCTCATCGAGCGACGAGGACTCCCCGCCGGGGACGCCGCGCCGATCGACGGGCAGGCCGCACCGGCCGACGGGCACCCGGCGCCGCTCGCCCCGCTGCTCGTGTCGGTCAGTGAGGTCGGCATCGCCGTCCCGGACGTCCCCGGGGCGGTCGAGACGCTCAGCCTGCACGGACTCGACCCCTACGCCAACCCGCCGGGGCCCGACTTCGCCCCCGTCGGCGATGTCCACGGGCTGCTCATCCTGGTGTCGCCCGGTCGGCAGTGGTTCCCGACGCTCGACCGGGCCCCGTCGTCGGCTCCGGTGGTGGTCGATCTCGGGCTCGGCGCGACGGTGGAACTCGCCGAGGGCGTCCTCCTGCGGTGAGCGGGCGAGAGCGTCCGGGCGGGGCCTTGTAGAATCGACGGATCATGGCGCAATTCGGTTCACTCTCCGATCGGCTGACCGAGACCTTCCGCAACCTGCGGAGCAAGGGTCGGCTGACTCCGTCCGACGTCGACGGCACCGTCCGCGAGATCCGGCGGGCGCTCCTCGACGCCGACGTCGCGCTCGAGGTCGTCAAGGCGTTCACCGCAGCCGTCCGCGAGCGGGCCCTCTCCGACGAGGTCAACCGCGCGCTGAACCCGGCGCAGCAGGTCGTCCAGATCGTCAACGAGGAACTCGTCGGCATCCTCGGCGGCCAGCAGCGTCGCCTCGAGTTCGCCAAGCGGCCCCCGACGGTCATCATGCTCGCGGGCCTCCAGGGCGCCGGCAAGACCACGCTCGCGGGCAAGCTCGGCAAGTGGCTCAAGAAGGACGGCCACACGCCGATGCTCGTCGCGGCGGACCTCCAGCGTCCGAACGCCGTGCAGCAGCTGCAGGTCGTGGGCGAGCAGGCGGGTGTGCACGTCTTCGCGCCGGAGCCCGGCAACGGCGTCGGCGACCCGGTCAAGGTCGCGAAGAACGCCATCAAGGCCGCCGTCGACCAGCAGTACGACACCGTCATCGTGGACACCGCCGGTCGTCTCGGCGTCGACGCCGAGCTCATGAAGCAGGCCGCGAACATCCGCAAGGCCGTTGACCCCGACGAGGTCCTGTTCGTCATCGACGCGATGATCGGTCAGGACGCGGTCAACACCGCCCGCGCCTTCCAGGAAGGCGTCGACTTCACCGGCGTCGTCCTGTCGAAGCTCGACGGCGACGCCCGCGGTGGTGCGGCGCTGTCGGTCGCCAGCGTGACCGGGCGTCCGATCATGTTCGCCTCCACGGGTGAGGGGCTGGACGACTTCGAGCCGTTCCACCCCGACCGCATGGCGAGCCGGATCCTCGACCTCGGCGACATCCTCTCCCTCATCGAGCAGGCCCAGGGCGCCTTCGACGAGGAAGAAGCGCGCAAGGTCGCCGAGAAGATCGCGAGCGACTCGTTCACGCTCAACGACTTCCTCGAGCAGATGCAGCAGCTCCGCAAGGCCGGTTCGATCAAGGGCATGCTCGGCATGCTCCCCGGCGCCAAGGGCATGCGCGAGGCGCTCGACAACTTCGACGAGCGCGAGATCGTCCGCACCGAGGCGATCATCCAGTCGATGACCCCGCAGGAGCGCGAGCTGCCGAAGCTCCTCAACGGCTCCCGCCGCCTCCGCATCGCCAAGGGTGCTGGCTCCACCGTGACCGAGGTCAACGCCCTCGTGAACCGGTTCGAGCAGGCCGCGAAGATGATGAAGACCGTCGCCCGCGGAGGTGTCCCGCAGATGCCCGGCATGGGGCCGATCCCCGGCATGCACGGCGGCAAGAAGCAGCAGCAGGGCGGCAAGAAGAAGTCCAAGGTCGGCAACCCGGCGAAGCGCGCGGCGCTCGCCGCGGGTGCCGCCGCGGCACCGCAGCAGGCGCCGAAGGGGTCCGGTCTCGGACTCGGCGGCGGCAAGGGCGGCAAGGCGCCGACCGAGGAAGAGCTCGCGTCGCTGCAGAAGTTCCTGGGTCGGTAGCCGACCCCTGACGGACAGGAGG
>NZ_BACZ01000140.1 GCF_000333375.1 Curtobacterium sp. B18 | reverse complement strand
TCGAACCCGCACGTGCCCCATGTACTGCGCGGCACGTACGCCGGCATCGCCCACGAGAGCACCATCGCGCACCTGCACCGGATCGGCGTGACCACGCTCGAACTCCTGCCCGTGCACGCCTTCGACACCGAGCGGTGGCTGCGAGAGGCCCGGCGCGAGAACGCCTGGGGGTACAACACGCTGGGCTTCTTCGCCCCGCACGCCGCCCACGCCTCCCCCGCGGCCCGGGCCGAGGGGGCCACTGCGGTCCTCCGCGAGTTCAAGGGCATGGTGCGGCTCCTGCACGCGGCGGGGATCCAGGTCGTGCTCGACGTCGTCTACAACCACACCGCCGAGGAAGGCCTCGGCGGCCCGACCACCTCGCTCCGGGGCATCGACGGCGCGAACCGCTACCGGTGGGCGTCCGTCCCGCCGGGCGAACCCGACGCCTACTACGACACCACCGGGTGCGGGAACACCCTCGACACCTCGGTCGAGGCCACGGCGGACCTCGTCGTCGACAGCCTCGTGTACTGGGCGCGCGAGGTGCAGGTCGACGGGTTCCGCTTCGACCTGATGGCAGCCCTGGCGCGGAACGGCGACCACGTCTTCGACCCGGCGCACCCGCTGCTCGAGCGGATCCGGGACCACCCCGACCTGCAGGACACCCTGGTGATCGCCGAGCCGTGGGACGTCGGACCGGACGGGTGGCGGACCGGGTCGTTCGGGGCGCGCACGAACGAGTGGAACGACGGCTTCCGGAACACCGTGCGGCAGTTCTGGCTCACCGACATCGCCGACGAACGCCGCCACGGCGCCCCCGCGACCGGCATCGGCGCGCTCGCCGGGGCCCTGACCGGCTCGCGCCACCTCTTCGACACGGCGCGCGGGCCGCTCGCCGGCGTCAACTTCGTCACCGCCCACGACGGCTTCACCCTGCTCGACCTGGTGTCGTACGACGGCAAGCACAACCACGCCAACGGCGAGGAGAACCGCGACGGCTCGAACGACAACCGGTCGTTCAACCACGGGATCGAGGGCGACACCGCCGACCGTGGCGTCCGTGCCGCCCGCGGCCGCTCGATGCGGAACCTCGTCGGCACGCTCATGCTCTCCGCCGGTGTGCCGATGCTCACCGCCGGCGACGAGCGGAGCCGCACCCAGCACGGCAACAACAACGCCTACGTGGTGTCCGAGGACCTCACTCCGGTCGACTGGTCGGACGACGAGGACGCCGAGGCGATGACCGACGCCGTCGCCGCGCTCGCCCGGCTCCGGTCCGCCCACCCCGCGCTGCGGCCCACACGGTTCGGCGTCGAGGGCCAGGAGACCCCCGGCGCGTCCCGGATGTCCTGGTACGGGCCGGACGGACAGCCGATGACCGTCGAGGGCTGGGACGAGCCGATCCACCGCGCCCTGCAGTACTTCGTCGAGTCGACACCGGAGCACGAGCCGTACGACCGGGTCCTCGTGGTCGTCCACGGCAGCGGGCGCACCCGCGACATCACGCTGCCGACGCGCGAGGACGTGGTCGGCTACCGGCTCGCGTGGTCGAGCGAGAAGCACCGCGACCACGAGCGGCTCCGGCCCGCCGGACAGGTGTTCACGGCCTACGGCCCCGGCATCCACGTGTTCGAGATCGCCTGACGGCAGGCCGTCCAGGAGGCGCGGGTCGGCTCCGGCACGACCCTCGCGCCGTGCCCCTCCACAGCGTCACGGCGCGCCCGGGTCTTCCACAGACGGCACGTTCCGGGGAACGCGGAGCCGCTCGCCGGGTAGCGTCGGCTCCGTGGCCACTGCAGACCGACCCCGCCGACCGAAGATCGGGCGCATCCCGATCACCGAACTCGCCCCCACCACGCCCAACGGGTTCCCCGGCAAGGCGTTCGACGGCGAGGTGATCACGTTCGGGGCGACCGTCTTCCGCGAAGGACACGGCGTCATCGGCGCCGACCTCGTCCTCGAACGTCCGGACGGCGGCACCAGGACCGTGCCGATGGTCCTCGTCGCACCGGGGGACCGACCGCTACGAGGCGACCGTCCAGGTCGACC
>NZ_BACZ01000141.1 GCF_000333375.1 Curtobacterium sp. B18 | reverse complement strand
GCGGCTGCTCACCGAGCGGGGCGGCGCGGCGCTACCGGCGCTTCAGCATCACGACCGCACGGGCGGCCGCGACGACCATCAGGAGCGCCGCGACGCCGGCCGTGACCGTGACGCCGGAGTCGAACGCGGCCCGCGCGGACTCCAGCAGCGCCTGCCCCGCCGACCCGCCGAGGGACGACGCCGCCGACACCGCGCCGCCGAGGGTCTCCTGCGCGGCGGTGTGCGCCGACGACGACAGGCCGTCCGGCACCACGACGTGCGCGCGGTAGGCGGTGGCGAGGATCGTCCCGAGCACCGCCGTCCCGAGCACGGCACCGATCTCGTACGCCGTCTCGGACATCGCCGAGGCCGCACCGGCCTTGTCCGCCGGAGCCGTCGAGATGATGAGGTCGTTCGTCACGGTCTCGGAGGCACCGATCCCGATGCCGAGCAGGACGAACGCGAACGCCAGGGCCACGATCGAGGCGTGGTGCCCGAGGGCCGCGACCATGGCGTACGCGGCCGCCGAGAACAGCAGCGACACCGCGACGACCCAGCGCGGAGCGACCCGCGCGACGATCGGCACGACCGCGAGCCCCGCGACGATCGTGAGGACCGATCCCGGGACGAGCACGATGCCGGAGGCGAACGGGTCGAGCCCGGCGACGAGCTGCAGGTGCTGGGCGATGAAGAACAGGAACCCGGTCAGCGAGAACATCGCCGTCATGTTCATGAGCACGCTGCCCGTGAACGCGGTGCTCCGGAACAGTCGGAGGTCGAGCATCGGGGTCCGTGAACGGAGCTGTCGACGCACGAACGCGATGCCGCACAGCACGCCGACGGCGAGCATCGCGATCGCGAAGCCCCGCTCCTCGGGGTGCACGACGGACTTGATGGCCCAGGCGATCGGGGCGAGGGCACCGAGCGACAGGAACATGCTCGGCACGTCGACCGGCCCCGGGTTCGGGTCGCGGGACTCGGGGACGCAGAACGGCACGGCGACGAGCATCACGACGAGGATCGGCACCGCGACGAGGAACACCGCGCCCCAGTGGAAGTGCGCGAGGAGGGCACCGCCGACGAGCGGGCCGAGCGCGTTGCCCGCCGCGAACATGGTCGACCAGACGGCCAGCGCCATCCGCCGCTCCCCCGCGTGCACGAAGACGTTGCGGATGATCGACAGGGTCGCCGGCATGAGCATCGCGCCGAAGACGCCCATCACGATGCGGGCGGCGACGAGCATCCAGGCGTCGGTCGCGAAGGCCGCGGCGACGGAGAACAGCGCGAAGCCGCTGGCGCCGATGACGAGGATCCGGCGACGCCCGATGCGGTCGCCGATGCTGCCCATCACGACGAGGAGTCCGGCGAGGACCAGCGGGTACGCGTCGACGATCCAGAGCTGCGTCGTGGCGTCCGGGTTGAGGGCGCGGGAGATCGACGGCAGCGCGAAGCTCAGGATGGTGTTGTCCACCGAGATGAGGAGGACGGGCATCATGAGCACCGCGAGGGCGGCGAACCGGCGGGTGCGGCTGCCGGTGACGGCGGTGGCGACGGGGCTGGTGAGCAGGGCGGACACGGTGACTCCAGGGACTTCGAGCCGGACCAGGTCGACGGCGGTACTGACGAACGGTCCGGACGGGGCGCGGTGTGGACACGCGTCGCGTCAGGACTCCGTTAGTGTACCGTCTGGACGGTGTTGGTTGCAAATGCAACTGACCGCCGGACAGGAGGGACGGTGCGGGCCCGCACCGCGCCTCCTGCCCGTCGCTGGTCGCGTTCGGGTCGGGGCCCGGTCGTCAGGCCGACTCGCGCAGGAGCAGCCGGTGCCGGACCGTGCGCTGCACCGCGTCACCCTGACGCGGCAGCTCGCCGGCGAGCATCCCGAGGGCGAGGTCGAGCGCCTCGCGCGCGACCGCGTCGAGGTCGACGGCCAGGGTGCTGAGGGTCGGTGACACGAGCGAGCCGAGCGGCAGGCCGTCCACCCCCACGACGCGCACGTCTCCGGGGACGTCGACGCCGGCTCGGCGGCACGCCTGCAGCACGCCGAGGGCCATGACGTCGTTGAAGGCGAGGATCGCGTCCTGCCGCCGCCGGCGCGCGAGGATCCGGGTGGTCTCCTCGGCACCGCACTCGGCCGTGCCGTGGTCGGCGTGCACGAGCTCGGGGAGGTACCCGCGCCGCTCGAGGGCGTCCATCATGAGGGTCCCGCGGACGCTCGTGTGCCCCGGCGACGAGTTGTCGAGCACCACCGGGTGCCGGACGCCGGTGGCGACCAGGTGGTCGGCGAGGACCTCGATCGCGTCGGCGGGGTCGATCCAGACGGCGCCCGTCGCGGGCTCGGAGTAGGGGTCGAGCTCGACCATGGGCACGCTGCCGAGGAGCTCGCGCCAGCGCTCGCGCCGCGAACCGAGGTACCCGATGACGACGTCGGTCTGCGCACCGAGCGCCTGCACCATCCGGTCGGCGTCGCTCGCCAGGTCGACGTCGGCGAGCATGACGTTCCAGCCCTGCTCGGCGGCGAGCCGGAACACGGCCGAGGCGAGCTGCGGGGTGTACGGGTTGCGCAGGTCGTTCACGACGAGCCCGAGCTGGTGGTCGCCGCCGGTGACGAGTCCGCGGCCGAAGCGGGACGGCCGGTAGTCCAGCGCCTCGGCGGCGGCGAGCACCCGCTCCTTCGTCGCCGCGCTGATGCCGGACATGCCGTTCATCGCGCGGGTGACCGTCTGCCGGGACACCCCGGCGGCCGCGGCGACGTCGATGATCGTCGCCCGGCCGCCGGGTGCGGGAACGGGTTCGGTCAGTCGCGGAGGTCCAGCCATGCCACCTGTTCCGGAGTGAGGTCGACGGAGAGGCCGGTCATGGACGACCGGGCTTCCGCGATCGTACGCGGTCCGAAGAGCGGGAAGGTGGGGAAGGGCTGGTGCAGGACGTACGCGAGGGCGATCGCCGTCGCCGGCACCCCGAACCGCTCACCGAGCTCCGACGCACGGCGGAGCCGCTCGAAGTTCTCGTCGCTGTAGTAGCAGCGCACGAGCTCGGCATCGCTCGTGTCCTCCGGCTTGGCGCGGCCGGTGAAGAACCCACGCGCCTGCGAGGACCACGGCAGCAACGGCACCTGACGCTCCTCGAGCCACTGCTTCGACGCCGCGTCCGTCGCGTGGCGGCACCCGGCCCACGGGACGTCGTACGCCTCGGCCAGCCCGAAGTGGTTGCTCAGGACCTCGAACTCGTGCCTGCCGTTCGCCCGGGCGTAGGCGTTCGCCTCGTCGAAGCGCGCGGGTGTCCAGTTCGACCCGCCGTACACGCGGATGCGTCCGGCGCGACGGTGCTCGTCGAGGACGTCGACGAACTCCCCCACCGGGATGTCCTCGTCGTCGCGGTGCATCATGTAGATGTCCGCGTAGTCGGTGCCCTGACGCTCGAGGCTCTCGAGCAGCTGGCGGCTGAGCGACTCCGGGTCGCAGAACGGCGTGTGCGCGCCCTTGGTGATCACGACGACGTCCTTGCGGACACCACGGTTCTGGATCCACTTGCCGAGCCGACCCTCGAGCACACCACCGCCGTAGATGTACCCGGTGTCGAACACGTTGCCGCCCTGCTCCACGAACAGGTCGAAGATCGCGCTCGCGTGCGCCAGGTCGGGCTGGTTGTCGACACCCATGACCAGGCGGGACATGCGCTTGCCGACACCCGCGACCTCGCCGTAGCGCATCGGGTTGTCGGCACGGTCCGGCTCGTGCGCGGCGACCGTGAGCGGACGGCCGCTGACGGTGGGGATGTCGGCGGTCTCGGCCTCGAACGGGAAGCGCAGGCCGATCGCCGCGCGCCACCGGTCGAGGGTGCGCGCGGTGGCGAGGGACTCGTCGAGCGTGAACTCGGGGGCGTCGACGCGACCGGCCGCGAGGGCCGCCGTGGTCGCGTCGGCCTCGAGCGCGTAGGGGCGCGCGCCGGCGAAGGACAGCGTGCGCGGGTCCTCGTCCACCGTGCTGACCTCGATGGTGGGGTCGTCGCCGAGGGTCCACGGATCGGTCAGCGTGATCTTCCCGGTGGTGCCGTGCACGACCACGGCGTTGTCGTCCTGCACGCGGACACCCGTGCGGAGGTGGGCCGTGATCCGCCGGTCGCCGACCCCGCGGTAGGTGGCGTCTGCCGTCGTCCACTCGTCGACCCCGGTCGGACCGAGCGTGCCGGTGGCGACGAACTCGACGGGCTCGGCGACGGCCACACCGGTCGCGGCCTGCACGATCGCGGCCGTCATGGTGACCGGGTACCCGCCGACGTCGAGGATCCCGCCGCCGGCCGTGTCGACGTCGAACAGCCGGCCGGACCGGGTGCCCGCGCGGAACGCGAAGGAGGCGTCGACGTGCGTCACGGTGCCGATCGCGCCCTGGCGGACGAGGTCGAGCAGGGCCGCGGTCTGCGGGTGGAAGCGGTACATGTACGCCTCGACCAGGGGCAGCCCGGCCTGGCGTGCGGCATCGGCGAGCGCCATCGAGGTGCCGTGGTTCGGCGAGAGCGGCTTCTCGCACAGGACGGCCTTGCCCGCAGCCAGCGCCGCCAGGACGAGGGCGGCGTGGCCGGTGTGGACGGTCGAGACGTAGACCGCGTCGACGCGCGGGTCGGCGAGCACCTCGTCGTAGGACGCCGCGGTGACGTCGGCGAACCCGTGGTCGCCGGCCTCGGCCGCGAACGCGCCCGCACGCTCGATCGACGAGCTGCCGGCGGCGACGAGGGTGGCGCCGACCGCGCTCGCAGGCAGCTGGGAGAGGAAGCGGCGGGCGATCCCACCGGGGCCGAGGACGGCCCAGCCCGGGGTGTCGTGCTCGCTCGTGGAAGTGCTGCTGCCGGTGGTCGCGGTCTGCGCTGACATGCGGATCCCTATCGTCTCGTGAACCTTCACGGTCCCGACGACCGTACCTGTCAGCCTCCGCCCCTGCAACGATGTGGATGCTTGACACGGCGTGTCGGCCGGGGCATGCTCTGACCACTTCGTGAGCGTTCACGGTCGAGCGCTCCACGGTTGCACCATCTCAACGACGAGAGCAGGTACTCCAGTGACAGCACCAACGCACAGGCTCAGCAGGAGGGGGTTCCTCGCCGGCGCAGGGGCGCTCGGCGCACTCGCCTCCGCGACCCTCCTCGCCGGGTGTTCCACCGGCACCGCCATCTCCAAGGACCCGGACGAACTCGTCCTCTGGTACTGGAACCGGTCCCTCGACCCGAAGTTCCTGCAGCAGGCCGCCGGGGGCATCAGCGGCCACGAACCGATGCGGCTCCGGCCGGACCTCATCGGCGGGGCGTCCTACGACACGAAGTTCCGGACCGCGCTCGCCGGCAACGCGTTCATCCCCGACGTCCTCATGGTGAACTCGAACTGCTGGCTCTACTTCCCCGACGAGGACCTCTTCACCGACTTCGCCCCCTCCGCCACCGAGCAGTCCGCCTACTACGACTGGAAGCTCTCACTCGGCCGGACCCCGTCCGGGCGGCAGTGCTTCTGGCCGGTCGACACCGGTCCCACCGGCTTCTTCTACAACCAGGAGGTCCTGCGGAAGGCCGACCTCCCCACCGACCCGGACGAGGTGAGCGCGGCGATCCAGACCTGGGCGGACTTCCGGACCTTCGGCAAGCAGATCAAGCAGCAGACCGGTGCCGCGACGATCATCACCGCGACACAGCTCTTCAACCAGTTCGTCTCCGCGAGCCCGACGCGTGCCTTCGCCCTGTAGCAGGCTGGCGAACTGGCCGAGGCTGCCCTCGCCGCCGATATGGCCGATGATCTCGTTGAGCTTGTCGGTCGGCAGGCCGGTCTGCTGCGCGGCGATCTCCGCCGTGTCGCCGTCCTGAGGATGCGCGACGCCCAGCGCGTGCACCGCTTCCTCCACCTTGTCGGCGGGCAGGCCGATCTTGGTGGCAAGGTTCTCGATATCCACATTGCTGCCGATCTGGCCGAGCAGTCCGTCGAGGATTCCCATCACGATTC
>NZ_BACZ01000142.1 GCF_000333375.1 Curtobacterium sp. B18 | reverse complement strand
CGACGCAGATCGCGCCGGCCCCGATCGACGCGCCGTCCTCGACGACGACGGCGGTGGGCTGCCAGTCGGACGCGTCCTGCTTGGTGCCGTCGGGGTTGACGGCGCGGGGCACGTTGTCGTTCGTGAGCACGGCACCGGGGCCGATGAAGACACCGGCGCCGAGGACGGCCGGGCCGTAGACGAGGGCGGCGTTCTGGATCTTGCAGCGGGCGCCGACGACGACGCCGGCGCCGATCGTCA
>NZ_BACZ01000143.1 GCF_000333375.1 Curtobacterium sp. B18 | reverse complement strand
GCGCCGACGTCCTCGTGACCGACGACGAACCGTCGCGGCTCGCCTTCGTGTACGCGTTCCTCGCGGCCGAGCTCGGTGTGCCGGTGCCGCCGCGGGCCGCCGCCGAGGAGGGGACCGTCGGACGGCAGGGCGCCGGCGACAAGCGCCTGTCGAACGGCCTGCTGCGCGGGACCGGCTGGGTGCCGCGGTACCCGACGTTCCGAGAGGGCTACCGCGCCGTGCTCGGAGGGGACGGCGCGCGGCACGCCTGACGCGGCGCGCGGCACGCGGCGCGCGCACGCCACACGCCTGACGCGCAGGGCGGGCAGGGGGTCGGGGCGGCACCGTCCGGCACCGCCCCGCCGCCGGGTCAGCCGACCTCGGCGCGTCGATCAGTGCTCGTCGTAGTGGTCCTCGTGACGGGCGTGACGGTGTCCGTCGTGCACGAAGTCGACGTGGTCGCCGTGCTCGACGGTCTCGTGCTCACCGCCGTCCTGCTCGTGGTCGTGCTCGGCGACGTCGTGCTCGGCGACGCGGTGCTCGTCGTCCGCGGCGGGGCTGGGGGTGGTGTCGGTCATGGTTCCTCCTTGTGAGATCGGTTCTCAACAGGAGGATACGGCCGGACGCGCCCGTTGTCCGCTCAGTGGTGCCGGTGGTCCTGGATCGTCAGGCGCGGCCCGAACGACGGCTTCCGGAACCCCGACCCGCCGATGAGCCGGACGACCCGCTCCCGGTGTCCCCGCCACGGTTCGAGCAGCTCGAGCATCCCGTCGTCGTCCACCGGTCCCCCGGTCAACGCCCACCCGACGAGCGCCGGCACGTGGAAGTCCCCCACGCTCGGCGAGTCCGGGTCACCGTGGGCGCGCTGCGCGGTCTCGGCCGCCGTCCACTTCCCGATGCCGGGGACCGACTGCAGTCGGCTGGCGACGACGGCGCCGCCCCGGCCGAGCGCGAGGGTGCGTTCGAGCGCCGGCGCCACACGGACCGCGCGCATCACCGTGGCGGAACGGCCGGGTTCGATGCCGGCGCGGTGCCACTCCCAGCTCGGGATCGCTCCCCACCCGGCGGCGGTCGGCGGGACGGCCATGTCCGCCGGGGCCGGTCCGGGCGCGGGCGTCCCGTACCGCCGGACGAGGTACCGCCAGGCACGCCAGGCCTGCCGCGAGGTGACCTTCTGCTCCATGATCGCCGGGACGAGGGCCGCCATCACGGTGTTGGTGCGGAGCAGGCGGAGGCCCGGTTGCCGGTGCCGGGCGTCGACGAGGAACGGGTGCGACGAGACGTCGAGCTCGGACCAGTCGTCCCCACGTCCGAGCAGTTCGGGCGCGTGCGTGACCGCCCAGGCGGCGCCGTCGCCCCACGCCGAGACCGCGATGGCGTCCGAGCCCGTGCGGCGCACGAGCACCGAGGCCGGTCCCTCCGGCGTGCGGAGCGCGAGCCACGTGTCGGCGCCGACCACGCGGAAGGCGGGGTCGCCGGAGCCGCGCTGCAGGGGCCGGAGGGTCGCGCGGACGTCCACCGCGCCTCCTGGCCGGTAGACGGTGTCGACCCGTGGGACGGCAGACACGTCGGAGCCAGCACGCGACACGGCCCCGCCGACCCGCACCGCGGCGTCACCGGTGCCACCGGCGGCGGAGGACGGAACGGCGAGGGACACACGCAGGATGGTAATGCGGAACCACCGTCAGTCATGATGGGCGTGTCCCACTGCACCCCGACGACGGAGTTCCCCATGCGCATCGGCATCCTCACCTCCGGAGGCGACTGCCCCGGCCTGAACGCGGTCATCCGCGCGATCGTGCTGAAGGGCATCGCGATCTACGGACACGAGTTCGTGGGCTTCCGCGACGGATGGCGTGGCGTGGTGGACGGCGACATCGTCCCGCTCGGCCGCAAGGACATCCAGGGCATCGCGAAGCAGGGCGGCACGATCCTCGGCACGAGCCGGACGAACCCCTTCGAGGGCCCGAACGGCGGCGTCGAGAACATCTCGGGGACGCTCGAGCGCCACGGCATCGACGCCATCGTGGCGATCGGCGGCGAGGGCACGCTGGCCGCCGCGAAGCGCCTCACGGACGCCGGGCTGAAGATCGTCGGCGTCCCGAAGACGGTCGACAACGACCTCGGTGCCACCGACTACACGTTCGGCTTCGACACCGCGGTCGCGATCGCCACCGAGGCCATGGACCGCCTCCGCACCACGGGCGAGTCGCACTCCCGCTGCATGGTCGCCGAGGTCATGGGCCGGCACGTCGGCTGGATCGCCCTGCACTCCGGCATGGCCGCCGGTGCGCACGCGATCCTCATCCCCGAGCAGAAGACGAGCATGGAGCAGATCGCCGCGTGGGTCCGGGCGGCCTACGACCGTGGTCGGGCGCCGCTCGTCGTCGTCGCCGAGGGCTTCGTCCCCGACCACGAGGACAACGCGCACACCGAGCGTGGGCTCGATGCGTTCGGGCGACCGCGCCTGGGCGGGATCGGCGAGCGCCTCGCGCCGCTCATCGAGGAGATGACGGGCATCGAGACCCGCGCCACCACGCTCGGCCACATCCAGCGCGGTGGCACGCCCACGGCCTACGACCGGGTGCTCTCGACCCGTCTCGGCCTCGCGGCGATCGACGCGGTGGTCGAGGAGCGCTGGGGCCGCATGGTGGCGCTCCGGGGCACCGACATCGAGCACGTGTCCTTCGAGGAGGCGCTCGGCGAGCTCAAGACCGTGCCGCAGGCCCGGTACGACGAGGCCGCCATCATGTTCGGCTGACGCGGGCCGGGAGCCCGGCGGGGGCGCCGGGCTGGGCTGGGCCGGGGCGCCGGCGGGGGCCGGGGTACCTGGTCGAATCGGGCGTACCCGGCCGTTTCTTTCGACCAGGTACGCCCGAACGCATCAGGCATCGCGGGCGTCCTGGGAAGGAAACAGCGTCCTGGAGGCGCGGGTAGCGTCCGACACGTGACCCGCGCAGTCCTCGTCTCCAGTTCCGCCCCGCCCACCGTCACCGACGTCGACGTCACCGACCCCGCCGACGGCGAGGTCCTGGTCGACGTCACGTACTCGAGCGTCAACTACAAGGACGGGCTGGCGCTGGCCCGGAACCCCGGGGTCGCGCGGGTCGACCCGCTCGTGCCGGGCATCGACGTCGTCGGCACCGTCTCGGCCCTGGGGGCGGGCGTGCAGGACGTCGCGATCGGCGACCGGGTCGTCCTGAACGGCGCCGGACTCGGCGAGACCCGGCACGGCGGCTGGGCCGCACACGCGGTGGTGCCGTCCGGATCGCTCGTCGTGCTGCCGGACACGATCGACGACTCCTTCGCCGCCGCGATCGGCACGGCCGGCTTCACCGCGATGCTCAGCGTCCTCGCACTCGAGCGGTTCGTCGAACCCGGCAGCGGTCCGGTCCTCGTCACCGGCGCATCCGGCGGGGTGGGCACGGTGGCGATCGCCCTGCTCGCCGCCCGCGGTCACCAGGTCACCGCGTCGACGGGCCGCAGCGCGAACGAGGCCTCGCTCCGGGCCCTCGGTGCCACGGACGTGGTCGACCGGGCGACGCTGTCCGACCTCGGCAAGCCGATGCAGCGTGCGACCTGGGCCGGCGCGGTGGACAGCGTGGGCGGTGCGACCCTCGCGAACGTGTTGGCGACCACGAAGTGGGGTGGTGCAGTGACGGCGTGCGGGCTCGCCCAGGACTCCGCACTGCCGACCACCGTGCTGCCGTTCATCCTGCGCGCGGTGTCGCTGCTCGGGATCAACTCGGTCGACGCCCCGCTCGAGCTGCGCCGTCGTGCGTGGGAACGGCTGGCCACCGACCTCGACCCGGCACTCCTCGCCGGGGTCACACGCGTCGTCGGGCTCGAGGAGGCACTCACCGTCGGACCGCAGGTCGTCGCGGGTGCCGTGCACGGGCGCACGGTCGTCGCGGTGGACCGATGACCGAACCGCGGTACGGACGCTCCTGAGGACGCGGAACCGGACCCCGAGCATTCATTAGCAAGCGTTTGCATATTGACACGCTAGGATTTGAGTACGGAACACCTGAGCCTGTGAGGAGCCCGGCATGCCGGTACCCAAGTCAACCGTCGAGAACTCGCCGCGGAAGCTCCTGCGCGACGTCGTCCTCGAGAAGATGCTCGCGGCCATCCAGGACGGCACCCTGCAGCCGGGCGAGCGCCTCAACGACGACGAGCTCGTGCAGTGGCTCGGGGTCAGTCGCACCCCGATCCGCGAAGCCATCGCGAAGCTCGTCGACTACGGCCTGGTCGAGATGGAGGCGAACCGGTACACCCGGGTCGCGACGCCGACGGCCGAGCAGTTCGACGACGCCCTGCAGGTGTTCGCCGGGTTCGCCGAGCTGGCGACCCGCTGGGCCCTCCCGAAGCTCGACGACGCCCAGGCCGCCGAGCTGATTGACATCCTCGAGCAGGTCCGCGAGCACGCCGAGCACGAGGACCGTGCGATGAACGCCGACGTCCAGCACTTCGTCGAGGCGGCGATCCGCGCTGCGGACAACCCGCTGCTCTCGACACTCTCGAACTCGGTCATCCCGCGGGTCCAGTTCGTCGCGCTCGCCGAGGACCGCTTCACGTTCTGGGACGGCAGGTTCTCGGTCGACCCGCTGATCGCCGCGATCCGGAAGCGCGACGGTGACGCTGGCGGCGCCGTCATCCGCACGCTCGGTGTGACCCTGAGCGACCTCCTGCAGCGGCTCCGCGCGAGCCAGTGACCGGGCGGGGCGAGGCCACCGCGTGACCGACGACGACGTCCTCGTCCACGCGACCGGGGTCCGCGTGACCCGGTCCGGCCGCGACCTGTTGCACGACGTCGACCTGACCGTCCGGCGCGGAGAGCACTGGGCGCTCCTCGGGCCGAACGGCGCCGGCAAGTCGACCCTGCTCGCCGTCCTCGGAGCGACCGGTCACCCGAGCGCGGGCACCGTCGAACTCCTCGGACGGCGGCTCGGTCGCGTCGACGTCCGGGAACTCCGCGAACACATCGGGCACGTCGACCCCCGCCACCGGATGCTGTCGCCCCTGACCGTGCTCGAGACCGTGCTGACCGGACTCACCGGCACGACCGACCTCATGATGCGGTGGGAGCCGTCGGCCGCACAGGTCGCCGCGGCCGAGGCCCACGTCGCCGACGTCGGGCTCTCCGCACGACGGGACGCCCGGTGGCCCGTCCTGTCGCAGGGTGAACGCGGACGGACGCTCATCGCACGGGCCCTCATGGCCGAGCCGCGGTTGCTCCTGCTCGACGAACCGGCCACCGGACTCGACGTCGCGGCGCGCGAGCACCTGCTCGAGACCGTGGACGCCCTGCGCCACCGGCACCCCGAGCTCGGCAGCGTGATGGTGACGCACCACCTCGAGGACCTGCCCGCGTCGACCTCGCACGCGATGTTGCTGCGGGACGGGGTCGCGGTCGCACAGGGCACCTCGGACGAGGTCATCACGTCGTCGGCGGTCTCGCACGCCTTCGACTTCCCCCTGGCGATCCTGCGGGCTGAGGGACGCTGGGCCGCACGCCGGGCGTCCTGACCCGACGGGCTACGCGGCCGCGATCGCTGCCGCTTTCGCCGCCGCCGGCAGCGCGTCGAGCACCCGCCCGACGGCACGGTCGTCGTGCGCAGCGGTGACGAACCACGCCTCGAAGACACTCGGCGGCAGGGTGACCCCGGCGTCGAGCATGGCGTGGAAGAACGGCGCGTAGCGGAAGGTCTCCTGCGCCCGCACGTCGTCGTAGTTCCGCGGGGCGACGTCGGTGAACGCGAACGAGAACAGGTTCCCGGCGTGCTGCACCGTGTGGGCCACGCCCTCGGCCGACAGCGCCTCGCTCGTCGCCGTCGCGATGGTCGCCGCCGTGCGGTCGAGCTGCGCGTACACCTCGGGCGTCGCCGCGCGGAGGGTCGCGATCCCGGCCGCGACCGCGAGCGGGTTCCCGGACAGGGTGCCGGCCTGGTAGACGGGGCCGAGCGGTGCGAGGAAGTCCATCACCTCACGCCGGCCACCGAGGGCGGCGAGCGGCATCCCGCCGCCGATGACCTTGCCGAACGTGATGATGTCGGGCTTCCACCCGGCACCGTCCGGCACGACCTTGGACGCCTCGAGCCCCCACCAACCGGCGGATCCGACCCGGAAGCCGGTGAGGACCTCGTCGACGATGAGCAGCGCGCCGTGCGACTGCACGATCTGCGCGAGGGCCCGGTTGAAGCCGCGCTCGGGCGCGAGGACGCCCATGTTCGCCGCGGCCGCCTCGACGATCACGGCGGCGATGCGCTCGGAGTGCTCGTCGAACGCCCGGCGGACCGCGTCGAGGTCGTTGTACGGCAGGACGAGGGTCTGGGCGGCCGTCTCGGCGGTGATGCCGGCGGACCCGGGCATGGCGAGGGTCGCGACACCGGAGCCCGCCTCGGCGAGCAGGGAGTCCGAGTGGCCGTGGTAGTGCCCGGCGAACTTCACGAGCAGGTCACGACCGGTGTAGCCGCGGGCGAGCCGGATCGCGGTCATGGTCGCCTCGGTGCCCGTGGACACCATCCGCAGCTTCTCGATGGGACCGTCGCCGTCCACCGACACCCGCTGCTTCACGAGCTCGGCGAGCTCGGTCTCGCCCGGGGTCGACGCCCCGAAGCTGAGGCCACGGGCGGCCGCCTGCTGCACGGCCTCGACCGTGGCGGGGTGGGCGTGTCCGAGGATCGCCGGCCCCCACGAGGCGACGAGGTCGACGTACTCCCGCCCCTCGGCGTCGGTGACGTAGGCGCCCTTCGCGCTCGTCAGGAAGCGGGGCGTGCCGCCGACCGAGCCGTAGGCGCGCACGGGCGAGTTGACCCCGCCGGGGATGCTGTTCTTCGCACGGCCGAACAGCTGGTCGTTGGTGGTCATCGGGCGGCCTCCTGGTTGAGCGTGCGGGCGATGTCGACCGCGAAGTAGGTGAGGATCGCGTCCGCTCCAGCGCGCTTGATACCGACGAGGGCCTCCATCGCGGCGGCGTCACGATCGATCCAGCCGTTCTGCGCGGCTGCGGTGATCATCGCGTACTCGCCGGAGATCTGGTACGCCCACACCGGCACGGGCGAGGTCGCGGCGGTCTCGGCGAGGACGTCGAGGTAGCTCATCGCCGGCTTCACCATGACGATGTCGGCACCCTCGGCGATGTCCTGCTCGACCTCGCGGAGCCCCTGCCGTCCGTTCGCGGCGTCGATCTGGTAGGTCCGACGGTCGCCGACGAGCGAGGAGTCGACGGCTTCGCGGAAGGGGCCGTAGAACGCGCTGGCGTACTTCGCCGCGTAGGCGAGCAGCGCGGTGCCGCTGTGCCCGGCCGCGTCCAGCGCGTCACGGGCGGCCGCGATCTGGCCGTCCATCATGCCGCTCAGGCACACGAGCTCAGCGCCGGCCTCGGCCTGCACGACGGCCATGTCGCGGTAGCGCTCGAGCGTGGCGTCGTTGTCGACCGATCCGTCGGCGGCCAGCACCCCGCAGTGGCCGTGGTCGGTGAACTCGTCGAGGCACAGGTCGGACTGCACGACGAGCGCGTCGCCGACCTCCTCGCGCGCGATGCGGATCGCCACGTTGAGGATGCCGTCGGGGTCGGTCGCACCGGAGCCCTGCGCGTCCTTCGCGGTCGGCACGCCGAACAGGTTCACGCCGCCGATGCCCTGACCGGCGGCCTCGACGAGCGCACGCCGGAACGAGTCGAGCGAGTGCTGCTGCACGCCCGGCATGCTCGTGATGTCGATCGCCTCGGTCGCCCCCTCGCGGATGAACATCGGCAGCACGAGCTCGGCGGGGTGCAGCCGGGTCTCGGCGACGAGTCGTCGCATCGCGGGCGTGGCGCGGAGTCGACGGGGGCGGACCTGGGGGAAGCGGCCGGTCACGGTGTGCCTTCCTGTTCGGGGGCGGGGTGGTTCAGGCGCTCGACGACGGCGTCGAGCAGGGATTCTGCGGAGCGGTCCGGGGCGACCACGTGCACGGGGAGTCCGGCAGCGCGGGCCTCGGCAGCGGTCCCGGGGCCGATGCACGCCACGAGCGTGCCGGGGGCGAGCGGGACCGTCCGACGAGCGACCTCGCGCGCGACGCTGCCGCTCGTCACGAGCACGACGTCGGGCGGGGATCCGGGGGCGACCGGCTCGTCGCCGGTCCCCACGGTACGGTACGCGACGACGTCGTCCACGTCGATCCCGCGGGCGCGGAGTCCGTCGACGACGGTCGGTGCGGCGAGGTCGGACCGCGGGAAGAGGACGGGGCCCGGGGTGTCTGGGAAGGCGCGGACGAGGGCGGCACCCGAGGCCTCCGGGGGGACGAGGTCGACGACCCATCCCGCAGCACGGGCGGCTCGCGCGGTCGGCTCGCCGACCGCCGCCACCCGCAGGTCGGACGGGAGGCGCGACACGCGTTCCGCGATCTCGCGCACGGCCGTCGCACTGGTCACCACGATCCATGCGTAACCGGCCACGCCGGTCTCGTCTGCGACGGGATCGGGCGATCTGCGCCTCCTGGACCGTGCAGCGGCCTCGAGCCGGTCGACCGCCGCATCGAGCGGAGCCGGGTCGGACGGCGGTTCGTCCGCGATCAGCGGGACGACGAGCGGGTCGAGGCCTCGTTCCCTGGCGGCCGCCGCGACGCGCGCACCCCACGCTCCGCCGCGCGGGACGAGCACGACCGGGGGTCGTGCCGGGTCCGGGACGGGGTCGACGGGCTGCGTGGCGACCGCCTACTCCGCCGGGGTCGCGAGGCCCGGGCCCGCGGTGTGCGGACCGTCGGTCGTGTCCTCGGCGACCGTCGTGGCGAGGTCCGCGAGGTCGGCCGCGCCGTTCTCGAGGAGTTCGGCCGCGACCCGACCACCGAGCGCCAGCGCCTCGTCGAGACGGTCCTGCGCGGAGCCGTCCAGGACCGCCGCGTGCGAGGCGGTCCGGTACTCGGAGCCGTCGGGGCGGTAGACCGTCGCCGAGACGAGCAGCATCTCGGCGTCGACGATCGCGGTCGCGCCGATCGGGGCGGAGCACCCTGCCTCGAGCTTGGCGAGCACCTCGCGCTCGGCCGAGACCGTGAGGCGCGTGGGTGCGTGCTCGATCTTCCGCAGGGCGGCGAGGAGGTTCCGGTCGGTCTCGTCCGCACGGGTCTCGATCGCGAGCGCTCCCTGTCCGGGGGCGGACGGCCAGAAGCCGAGGTCGAGCAGCTCGGTCGCCGCGTCGAGCCGGTCGATGCGGGTCAGGCCGGCCGCTGCGAGGACGACGGCGTCGAGGTCGTCGTCCACCCGACCCAGGCGGGTGTCGATGTTGCCGCGGATGTCCACGACGTCGAGGTCCGGGCGCTTCGCCCTGAGCTGCGCGACGCGGCGCGGTGATCCGGTTCCGACCTTCGCGCCCTCGGGGAGGGACTCGATGGTCGCGGCGTTGCGGGCGACGAGGACGTCGCGGGCGTCGGCGCGCTTCGGGACCGCGGCGATCGTCAGACCCGGGTACGGCGCCGTCGGGAGGTCCTTGAGCGAGTGCACCAGGACGTCGACCTCACCCGCGACGAGGGCTTCGCGGAGCGCACTCGCGAACACCCCGGTCCCGCCGAGGCTCGCGAGCGACGCACGGTTCGTGTCGCCCTCGCTCGTGACCGTGACGAGCTCGACCGGACGACCGGCCGCCGTCGCCAGACGGTCGGCGACGTCCTGCGACTGGGCGACCGCGAGCCGGCTGGCCCGGGTGCCGAGTCGGATCGGGGCGGGGCCGTCGGCACGCGTCGGAGCGGTCGCCTCGGTCACGGAGCGAGTCCGGCCGCGGCCGGCTTGAACCCGGCGCGCACGTTCTCGCAGCACCCCGGACGGCACACGTCGTACCAGGGGCCGAGGTCGGTCTCGTGCGGCCGCTCGCTCGTGGGGGTGCCGTTGACACGCTCGAGCACGAGGTCCACCAGACCCGCGACGTAGGCAGGGTCGACACCCGGGGTCTGCGTCCGGAGCGACCAGAAGCCGAGCTCCTGGGCGGTCTCCGTGGCCTCTTCGTCGAGGTCCCACATGACCTCCATGTGGTCGCTGACGAAGCCGAGCGGGACGATGAGGACGGCACGCGTCGGCCCGCCCTTGAGGTCCTCGTTCATGTAGTCGTTGATGTCGGGCTCGAGCCACGGCTGGGTCGGGGGGCCGGAGCGCGACTGGTAGACGAGCTTCCACGGCGGCGTGCTGGTGCCGCGGAGCGACGCGTGCTCGGGCTGCTCGAGGAGCTCAGCCCACGCCTGGTCGAGGACGACCTGCGCGACGGCGAGGTGCTGGGCCTCGTAGGCGCCGTGCTCGTCGAAGCCGCGGTCGCTCGGACCGGACTTGGCGGCGTCGCTCGACGGGATCGAGTGCGTGGAGAAGAGCACGTGCAGCTCAGTGGCCACGTCGAGGCCCTCGTTCTCGGCGATCGCGCGTGCCATGCCGTCACGGACGCCGTCGACGAACGGTCGGACGAAGCCCGGGTGGTCGAAGAACTGCCGGACCTTGTCGATCTGGATGGTGTCGACGAGCCCGGTCTCGGTCAGCACGCGCGCGTAGTCCTCGCGGTACTGCCGGCACGAGGAGAAGGGACAGTAGGCGCTCGTGGCGATCGCGATGAGCTTCGTGTAGCCCTTGTCGGACCGCTCGGTGAAGGCCTCTTCGAGGTAGGCCGCCCAGTTGCGGTTGC
>NZ_BACZ01000144.1 GCF_000333375.1 Curtobacterium sp. B18 | reverse complement strand
CATCCTCGCCGGCGGCCGACCAAGACGCCACGGTCTGCACCGTGCCGTCGTCCTGCACGACCACGAGGTCGTACATCACCGACCCGTCCGCGGCCCAGGACGTCCCGCCGTAGGAGCAGCCCCAGTCGAAGCGCGTGCCCCACGGCTCGCCGCTGACCGCCAGGTCGACGTCGAGTCCCCGCTCGCCGACCAGCGCGTACCGGTCCGCCGCAGCCGACGCCGAGGCCGGTCCCGCCTGCACGGACGGGTCGACACGGGCCGTGCCGACCGCGAGCCCGCCGAGCACCGCGGCGACGACCGCGGCGGCGGCCGTGGCCGCGACCCAGACGCGCCGGCGACGCCGACGGTGTCGGACGCGGTGCGCGACCGAGGCGAGGGTGCTCTCGGAACCGGTGTCGCGCCTCCCGTCCGGCTCCGCGATCTCCACGGCCTGGTCCGCCGGGAGCTTCGACAGCAGGCCCGGCAGACCGACGAGCTCCGCGACGGCGGCCGCACAGCGGTCGCACGTCTCGAGGTGTCGCTCGTACTCGAGCCGCTCGTCCGGCGGCAGGGAGCCGAGGACGTACGCGGCGTCCCACTCGGCGTAGCGGTCCTCGCTCATCGGGTCACTCCTCGTTCCTGCAGCGCGAGCCGGAGGGCCCGCAGCCCGTAGTGCAGGCGCGACTTCGCGGTGCCCTCGGGGATGTCGTGTCGTCGGGCGATCTCGGGGACCGTGTGCCCGAGCCAGTACGCGTCGACCACCACCCGACGGTGGTCGGGGCTGAGCGACGCGAGGGCGTCCGCGACGACGATGCGGTCGAGGACGGCGTCGGTGCGGTCGGCCTCGACCCGGTCGACGGGCAGCTCCGTGCCGTGTTCGCGGCGGTTGCGCGCCGACCGGGCGTCGTCGACGACGAGGTTCCTGGCCACGGTGAAGAGCCAGGCGCGTGCGCTGTCCGGGGCGCGTTCGAGCACGGCCGGCCGCTGCCACGCGCGCACCATGGTCTCCTGCACCACGTCCTCGACGGTGTGCCCGTCGCGGGTCAGGTGCCGGACGTGCCGGGTGAGCGCGTCGCCGTGCTCGCGGTAGAGGGTCGCGAGCAGCTCGTCGGCGGACCTGCCCGTGGCCATCACTTCGCCAGGTCGAGGGAGAACTCGACGGACCCCTTCGGGTCCACCGTCACGAAGCCGAGCGAGGGGGCCTCGACGCCGTAGTCGGCGAAGGTGATCGGGACGCTGCCGGCGACCTGGACCGTGCCGTCCTTCGCGACGGCGACCTGCGCGTCGGCGGTGACGGGCTTCTGGACGCCGTGCAGGTCCATCGTGCCGGTGAGCGTGACGTCCTGCGTCGTGCCGTCCAGCGCCTTCGACACGTCGACCGGTTGGGTCAGCGTGAACGTCGCCGTCGGGTGCTGGTCGGTCTGGAGCGCGGTGTCCCGGAAGTACGCGTCGCGGGCGGACTCGGGCGTGGTGATCTTCGCGACCTCCACCGTGACCGTCGCCTTCGTGAGGGACCCGCCGCTGACCTCGGCGGTGCCCTCGACGTCCTTCGTGCGTCCGACCACGTTCACATCCTGGCCCTGCAGGACCTCGTGCACGCGGTAGCCGGCGAACGAGTCGCCGGTGCTGGTCCAGCTGCCGTCGGCCTCGGCGGCGGTGAGCGAGCCGGAGCCACCGGACGGGGCGGCACTGACCGAGGGGGCCGCTGCCGCCTGCCCGTTCACGGTGTTCGCGTAGATGACCGGGCCGACGATGGCTGCGGCCACGCCGACGACCACGACGCCGGAGGCGATGCCGATGATGACCTTGGTGCGTGTGCGGAGTCCCATGCCCTGACGACGAGACAGGGCGCCGGATCGTTCACCCGGGTTCCGCACGAGCGGCGGATCGTCCACCGGCGTTCGGCATGATGGGGCGGTGGACATCGTCATCGCCGGTTGCGGCGACCTCGGGATCGAGACCGGCCTGCGGTTCGCCGCCGCCGGACACCGCGTGGTCGGACTGCGGCGGCGGGCCGAGCTCGTACCGGCCCCGCTCACCGGACAGGGGGTGGACCTGCGCCGATCCGTCCCCGAGATCCTTCGGGACACCGGAGTGGTCGTCGTGGCCGTCGCCGCCGGGAGCCGCGACGTCGACGAGTACCGCGCGACGTACGTCGACGGGCTCCGGAACGTCCTGGACGGCATCGACGCCTCCGGTGCGGCCCCGCGGGTGATCGTCGTGTCGTCGACCGCCGTGTACGACGTCGACGACGGCAGCACGGTCACCGAGGACACGCCGGCGACCGGTGGCACCCCCACCGCGGACGTCCTGGTGGAGGCCGAGACCCTGCTGCGCGACCGCGCACCCGGCGCCGTGCTCGCCCGGCTGTCGGGGGTGTACGGCCCCGGACGGGAACGCCTGATCGACCAGGTCCGGGGCGGGTCGGCACGCCGGGCCCCGGTCGACGGGGCGTCGCCGCACACGAACCGGATCCACCGCGACGACGCGGCTGCGGCCCTCGTGCACCTGGCGACCCTGGAGGATCCGGCGCCGACGTACCTCGTGACCGACGACGAACCGTCGCGGCTCGACGACGTGTACGCGTTCCTCGCGGCCGAGCTCGGTGTGCCGGTGCCGCCGCGGGCCGCCGCCGAGGAGGGGACCGTCGGACGGCAGGGCGCCGGCGACAAGCGCCTGTCGAACGGCCTGCTGCGCGGGACCGGCTGGGTGCCGCGGTACCCGACGTTCCGAGAGGGCTACCGCGCCGTGCTCGGAGGGGACGGCGCGCGGCACGCCTGACGCGGCGCGCGGCACGCGGCGCGCGCACGCCACACGCCTGACGCGCAGGGCGGGCAGGGGGTCGGGGCGGCACCGTCCGGCACCGCCCCGCCGCCGGGTCAGCCGACCTCGGCGCGTCGATCAGTGCTCGTCGTAGTGGTCCTCGTGACGGGCGTGACGGTGTCCGTCGTGCACGAAGTCGACGTGGTCGCCGTGCTCGACGGTCTCGTGCTCAACATCCCGGGTCTGGCGTGCCCAGCGCGGCGTCGGCGACGAGCACCTCGGCGCACACGGCCGGGTCACCGAAGTGCTGTCAGAGCACCTGCTCGAGGGCATGCTCGAGGGCTACGTGCTGAGCGGTCGTCACGGCATCCTCAACACGTACGAGGCGTTCGCGCACATCATCGACTCGATGGTCGGGCAGTACGCGAAGTGGCTCGAGTCGTCCACCGACATCGACTGGCGCGCCCCCGTCTCGAACCTGTCGATCCTGCTGTCGTCGCACGTCTGGCGCCAGGACCACAACGGCTTCTCGCACCAGGACCCGGGGTTCCTCGACGTCGTCGCGTCGAAGCAGCAGGACCTCGTCCGGAT
>NZ_BACZ01000145.1 GCF_000333375.1 Curtobacterium sp. B18 | reverse complement strand
CATCAGCAGCCCCTGGTCAATGCAGTAGGGGGGGTGGGCGCTCGCGTTCGGCATCAGCTCGGTGGCCGCGGTCAGCAGGGCCGCCGACACCGGCGCCCCGGCCGACAGGAACAGCCGCACCCGGCCGAGTGCCGCACGCTCGTCGGCGGTGAGCGCACCCGCGGTCGCCACCACGTTCGCGACGGCGGCCGGCGACAGGAACACGACCGTGGCGTCGGCTGCCTGCACCGCGTCGGCGACCGCCCGCGCGGTGAGCGTCCTGGGTGCCGTGACGTCCATGTCCGGTGCGACCGACCGCGCCCCGAGGGCCGGACCGAGGAGGGCGAACGGGGCGAACCCGGCGACGAGCCCGGTGCCGACGCCGATGTCGTACTGGGTGGCCAGCGCGTCCCGGACGGCACCGAGCTGCCCGTGCGTGTACACGACGCCCTTGGCCGGGCCGGTCGACCCCGACGTGAACAGCACGGCGGCCGGTGCGTCGGCGCCGGGGGCCTCGGGCACGGCGGTCCCCCGTGCGAGCCGGTCGGCCCCGCGGCGAGCGACCTCGGTGAGGGTGCGTTCGACCCGGAGCGCACGCCGGGCGGCGGCGGGCAGCGCGACCGTCGCGATCCGACGACCGGGCCAGCCGAGCGCCCGCGCGGCTCCGAGGCCGGGCAGCGCACCGATGATCCAGTCGGGACGCGCGCCGCGCACGGCCCGGGTCAGGCCGCGCAGGCCCAGCCCGGCGTCGGCGACCACGACGACCGCGCCGATGCGGACGCAGGCGTAGAGGACCGCGGTGAGGTCGGCTCCCGGGGTGACGAGCAGCGAGACACGGTCGCCGGGGCGGACGCCGAGGTCGACGAGTCCCGCCGCGATCTCGTCCACCCGGCGGGCGAGCAGCCGCCACGACACCGTGCGGGGTCCGCCGGCGGCGGCCATCTCGACGAGCGCGGCGTCGTCGCGCTCGCGCAGTGCGTCGAGTGCGGCCCACAGCGGACGGCCCGCGTCGGCGACGGTGTCGGTGGGGGCCTGGAGGGACGGTTCGGCCCCGGCGGGCCCGTGACCGTCCGGCAGGTGGTCACCGAGCCAGTCGAAGACCGTCCCGGCGACGTCGGCGTCGTCCGGCAGCAGGTGCCCGGCGCCCTCGAAGCGGTGGACGTCGGCGTGCGGCAGGCGGTCCGCGAGGTCGTCGAGGTAGCGCTCCAGGAACACCGGGTCGCGCGGGCCCCACATCACGAGGGCCGGCACGTCGAGCGCCGCGACCCCCGCGGCGATCCGGTCGAGTTCCGGTGCGCTCGGGTGGTCGGCGTCGACGGGGATGTCGGCGACGAACCCGCCGATGCCCCCGCGACGGGCGGCGCCGCGGTAGGGCGCCCGGTACGCGTCCGCGACGGGACGGTCGAGCCGCGGGTGCGCGATCGCGAGGGTCGTCTCGAGGAACGCCGGCGTCAGCACCGTGGCGCGGCCGAGGAGCTCGGGACGGAGGGCGAGCCGCAGCGGCGCCGGGATCGGGGCGTCGTCCGGCTGGTGCACGGCGGTGTTGCAGGTCGTGACGGCCACGACGAGGTCCGGGTGGTCCACCGCCCAGCCGAGGGAGACGACCCCGCCCCAGTCGTGCCCGAGGGTCACCACCGGGCCGGTCAGGCCGAGTTCGTCGGTCAGCGCGCCGAGGTCCCGCACGCGGTCCGCCAGCCCGTGCTGCGTGCCGGTCCGCTCCGAGAAACCCATGTCGAGCTGGTCGACCGCGACGCCCGC
>NZ_BACZ01000146.1 GCF_000333375.1 Curtobacterium sp. B18 | reverse complement strand
ACCCGGCGGCACACCGCCACCGCGACCATCGCGGTGGTCCTCGCCGTCCTGGTGAGCATCGCCGTCACGGTCGTGCCGGTCGTCCTCGTCGCCGTCGGGTCCGCCGACCGTGCCGGTGACGTCTGGCCCATCGTCACCGAGCTCTGGAACCGCTTCACCGGCTGAGTCCCTCGGCCGTCCGCACCACCATCGAAGGAGTCACCATGCGCAACCGCATCATCCTCATCGGCGCGATCGTGTTCCTCGGGTTCTGGTTCGGCGCACGCGCCACCCGTCCCGTGAACAAGAAGTCCAAGGCCCAGACCGCGCGCGAGCTCTGGAACGACCCACGTTCGCGGAAGGCCCGCAAGAAGCTCCGGAAGAAGATCGCCGGAGCGACCAAGCACTGACACCGACACGAGGCGCGGTGCACGTGACCCGATCTGGGTGGCGTGCACCGCGTCCGTCGTTCGCTACGGTCGCAGCATGCACCGTCTCTCCCCCGCACAGCGCTGGGTCGTCGCGCTCGGCACGTTCGCCGTCGTCCTCCTCGTCGTCGGCGTCGTCGGGCTGGTCGTCGGGCTGTCGAACCGGTACGGGTGCCTCGGGGCGGGCGAGAGCTGGCCCGAGGAGCGGTGCCTCGGCGACGACTCCGGGATCGTCTGGGGCAGCGTCCTCGGCATCGCGGGGCTGCTCCACCTCGGTCTCACCGGGCTGGCCGGCGCGATCGTCTGGACGGCCGCGCCGACGATCGCTCCCGGCCGTCTGCGTCGCCCCGCCCCGAACGTCGGTGTGAACGTCGTCTTCACGGTCGGCACGCTCCGGCAGCCCGAGGTGCAGGACGCGCTGTTCGGCGACCCGGTGCCGACCGCCGAGGACGCCCTGGCCGGCTGGCGGGTCGACGACGCGACGAGCACCGACCCGGACGTGATCCGAGCGGGCGGACCGGGCCGTCGTCCGTCCCTGCGACGCGGCACCAGCGAGGACCGGGTCGAGGGTGCGGCCCTCACGCTCGGGTACGAGTGGCAGCTGCGGGACGTCGACGACCACGAGCCCGTCGACCACCAGCGCATCGAGGTGACGCTGGAGTCGGGTACCCGGGCCTGGGTCTACGTCGCCGCCGACGAGGTCTGAGCGGCAGCGAGCCGTTCGAGCCCCTTGTCGATCGACACCGCGGGCGTCCACCGCAGGTCCTGGCGGGTGCGGCGCTGGTCGAACCAGTGCGCCGTCGACAGCTGCTCGGCGAGGAACCGGGTCATCGGCGGCTCGTCCTGCCCGGGTCGTACCCGCCAGAGGGCCTCGACGAGCGATCCGGCGACGCGGGCCACACCGGCCGGCACGTGCAGCCGGGGTGCCGGGACCCCGGACGCCGCGCAGATGCCCGCGAGCAGGTCGGCGACGGGCCGGGGCTCGCCGTTCGTGACGACGTGGGCGGCGCCGTGCACCGCGTCGTCGGCGGCGTGCTCGAGCGCAGCGACCATGGCCGAGGCCGCGTTGTCGACGTAGAGCGTGTCGATCAGGGCGGCGCCGGAGTCGAGCACCGGGAGCCGTCCGCTGCGGGCCCGGTCGACGATCCGCCCGATGAGCTGGGTGTCGCCCGGTCCCCACACCAGGTGGGGGCGGACGGCGGTGACCGCGAACCCCGGGGCGTCGGCGGCGAGGGCGAGGAGCTCGGCGGCGGCCTTCGTGCGGGCGTAGTCCCCGCGGGCGCGCGCCGGCTCGGCCGGTGCGGCGCCCGCCCCGACGAGCGACGAGCCGGTGTGCGCTACCGAGGGCGACGACACGAACACGAACCGTGTCGCCCCCGCGCGGCGTGCGGCGTCGAGCANGGCCCGGGTGCCCTCGACGTTCACGCGGACGAAGTCGGCCGGGTCGCCTGCGAGCGAGACCTCGGCGGGGAAGTGCACGACCGCTTCGACGCCCTCGACCGCCC
>NZ_BACZ01000147.1 GCF_000333375.1 Curtobacterium sp. B18 | reverse complement strand
GACCGAGCGCATCCTGACCGACGCGTCGTACTCGGCCTCGCTCGCCGCGCCAGGCCGGGAACACGCCGAGCGGCTGAGCTGGGAGCGGTCCGCCGCCGGGCTCGAGGACGTGTACCGCCGGGTGCTGGGACGCTCGTGACCACCGGCGACCGGTTCGACGCGTTCTGGGCGGCGCTCGACGCGGTGCCGGTCGCGGACGACGCCGAGGCGCTGTACGACGTCGGGACCGCTCCCGGGCGGTTGCGGCGCGCGAACCTCGAGCGGTACCTCACGACCGTCGGGGCCGAGGCGGACACGGTGCTCGTCGCCGAGGCCCCGGGGTGGCGCGGCATGACGAACACCGGTGTGCCGTTCACGAGCATGCGGGAGCTCGGCGCCGGGTACCTCGTGCCGCCCGAGCCGACCGCCCCGTGGGAGGCGTCGTCGCGCGTGGTGCAGGCCGCGCTGGCGTCATGGCACGGGGCGCTGCCGATGACGTGGGCGATCTTCCCGCACCACCCGTTCGCCGCGCCGGACCGGCTGACGAACCGGACGCCGCGGCCCGCCGAGGTCCGCGACGGCGCCCCGGTCGCGCTCGCGCTGCTCGATGGGCTGCGGGCGGGGCCGGCCGGGGACGACGTCCGGGTCGTCGCCGTCGGACGGAAGGCGCAGGGGGCGTTGGCGCTGGCGGGGATCGACGCCGTGGCGGTACGGCACCCGGCGCAGGGTGGGGCCGCGCAGTTCACCGAGCAGGTGCTGGCGCTCCGCCGCTGAGTGGGCGGTGCGGGACGCACTTCACCGCTCACCGCCGGAGCGGCAGCGGCAGCGGCAGCGGCAGGGGCCCGCTCAGGCGGAGCGGACCTCGACGCCCTTCGCGGCGAGCCGTTCGACGACGTGCGCCGGCAGCGGCGCCGCGGCGTACACGGTGCCGAGCGCGGGCAGGTCGAGCAGGTCGTCCCAGTTCTGCGGGTCGTAGCGGTCGTCGGAGCCGTCCCACCCCGGGTGCACGTCCTGCAGGACCTCGAGGTCGGAGTCGACCGTCAGCTCCGTGACGAGCGACAGCTGCGACGGCAGGAGTTCGAGATCGTCGTAGTACTCGCGGGCACGGTCGTCCTGCCCCTCGACGTCGAGGTCCTCGTCGGTCTCGTCGTCATCGCCGTCGTAGGGGTCGAGGACGTCCAGGTCGTAGCAGAGCACGTCGAGCACGAGCAGCTTCGCGTTGAAGTCCGCGAACTCCACGGGCTCTTCGGTCGTGTTCGACTCGCTGTACATGGCCCGGAGCGTAGCCGTCGGTGCCCGGACACGCCCGGCGTCTCGTGTCGGGGGTGACACATCCGTGTTGCGATCCGCGCCGATTCGCCTGTGAGACTGGACAGGATGGCGTGGAACGGGACAGGCTGACGCATGGCCACAACCAACACAGAGCGCCCGCAGCAGGAGCAGACCGAGCTCCGGCGGGTCATCGGTCCCAAACTCCTGCTGCTGTTCATCGTCGGGGACATCCTCGGCACGGGCGTCTACGCGCTGACGGGTCAGGTCGCAGCCGAGGTCGGCGGGGCTGCGTGGCTCCCGTTCCTCATCGCGTTCGCCGTGGCCCTGCTGACGGCGTTCTCGTACCTCGAGCTCGTCACGAAGTACCCGCAGACCGCCGGAGCGGCACTGTACGTCCACAAGGCGTTCGGCATCCACTTCGTCACCTTCATCGTGACGTTCATCGTGATGTGCTCGGGCATCACATCGGCGTCGACGGCGTCGCGGGCCTTCGCGGCGAACCTCGGTGCCGGGTTCGGGCTGGAGCTGCCGAACGGCGTCGTGATGCTCATCGCGATGGGCTTCATGCTCGCGGTGATGGCCATCAACTTCCGGGGTGTGAGCGAGAGCGTCAAGACGAACGTCGTGCTCACCCTGGTCGAGCTGTCCGGTCTGGTGATGGTGATCCTCATCGGGTTCTGGGCCATCGCCGGCGGCAACGCGGACTTCTCGCGGGTGGTGATGTTCGAGACGCCGGAGGACAAGACGCTCCTGCTCTCCGTGTCGACCGCCACCTCGCTGGCCTTCTTCGCCATGGTCGGCTTCGAGGACTCGGTGAACATGGCCGAGGAGACGAAGGACCCCTCTCGCATCTTCCCGAAGGTCATGCTCACCGGCCTCGGCATCACCGCCGTGATCTACGTACTCGTGTCGATCTGCGCCGTGGCGGTCGTGCCGATCGGCGAGCTCGCCGGCAACGAGACGCCGCTGGTCACCGTCGTGCAGACCGCGGCCCCGGACTTCCCGATCGCCGACCTGCTGCCGTTCATCTCGATGTTCGCCGTGGCCAACACCGCCCTGATCAACATGATGATGGCGTCGCGACTGCTGTACGGCATGAGCAAGCAGGGCGTCCTGCCCGGCTTCCTCGCCCGGGTCTCCCCGACGCGCCGCACGCCGTCCACCGCGATCGTCTTCACGACCCTCATCTCGCTGCTGCTGATCGGGTGGGTGTCCCTCGATCCCGACTCCCCCATCGTCGTGGTGCTCGGCGGTACGACCTCGCTCCTGCTGCTGTCGGTGTTCGCCGTGGTGAACCTGTCGGTGCTCGTGCTCCGCCGCGACAAGGTCGACCACAAGCACTTCCGCGCCGGGGTCGTCGTGCCGATCATCGGTGTCGTCACGTGCCTGTGGCTCGTCCTGCCCTTCTCGTCCGGGCGTGATCCGCAGCAGTACGAGATCGCGGGCGCTCTGCTCGCGCTCGGGATCCTGCTCTGGATCGTGACGTGGTTCACCCACGGGCGGAAGCGCGCCGAGAAGGCTCCCACCGGGCTGGTCACCGAACCGACGAAGGTCCAGCGCCCGGACGAGTCGACGCCGCGCACCGACCGGGACCACCGAGACGCCTGAGGCGCCGACCGACCGGTCCCGCGACACCCCCGATCGGGCGGGTGCGGTTCCCAGGCGGCGCACGTAGCCTCTTCGTGCTCCGCCTGACCCGCCCCGCCCGAGAGGACCCGCCATGCGCCGCGTCGGCATCACGCTCGCGTCGGTGTTCGGCGCGGGCGTCGTCGCGATCGGCATCGGCGTCGTGGTCGTCATCGTGATCGCGGTGAACTCGCTCTCCGGCGCCGCCCGGTCGGTCACCGCGGACCCCACGCCGACCTGCCCCGACGTCGCGTCGAGAACCGTCGGCGGCATCGTCGTCCCGGCCGGACCAGTCGCCGGGTTCTGCCAGGACCGCCTGGTCAACGCCGCGTACGTCATCAGCGCCGCCCAGGCCATGGGCATCGGGCCGCACACGCAGGCGGTCGGCGTGATGACCGCGATCGGGGAATCGAGCCTGGTGAACCTCGACCACGGGGACGCCGCCGGACCCGACAGCCGCGGGCTCTTCCAGCAGCGCGACAACGGCGCCTGGGGCACGTACGAGCAGCGGATGGACCCGTACACCGCGGCGACGATGTTCTACACGAAGCTCGTGAAGACCCCGGGCTGGAAGACGATGACGCCGACCCAGATGGCGCACGCCGTCCAGATCAACTCGGACCCCGACCACTACGCGAAGTTCTGGCCCGAGGCGAAGGCCGTCGTCGAGGGCCTCACCGGGCAGACCGTGCCCGACGTTGCGCCGCAGGGCTGACCGCCCCGTCACGACGCGAGCGGGAGCGGATCGTCGTCGACCGGTGCCGGGGGCACGGCACGATCGACCGGCTCGACGTCGTCGAGGGACACGATCGCGATGCCCCCGGTGTGGACCGCCACCTGCGCGCGGAGCCGGACGTGGTGCTCCTCGAACGCGCACGCACACGCGTCGACCCACTCCCAGTCGACCGGGAAGAGTCGGGACTCGCCGGGTCGCTCCCACACGAGCACGACCTCGGCCGCGGCGACCTGGACGAGGACGTCCCCGACGAGCGCGGCGAAGTCCTCGACGTGTTCGTCCGGTTCCCACGGCAGGTCCGAGATCGGCATCACGAACGACACCGGGACGGCGTGTTCGTCGAGGAAGAGGACCCAGCACTGGCGGGTGATCGGGCGTTCGACGAGGGCGGTCACGAGGTCCACCACGTCGTCGTCGGTGCGGACGGTCGTGCGGATGAGGCGGTCGAGCATGTCGGTGTCTGGCATGCCCTCAGCGTTGCCGGACCGCCCCCGTCGCAGGGCGACCGGTCGCGATCTGTGGACGGCCGCGGTTCAGCGGCCGCCTGTGGAGGAACGTCCTCAGATGCCGTGGGAGATCGCGCTGTCCACGAGCAGCATCGCGCCGAAGAACACCGCCACCACCGCCGCGATGCCGACCAGGGCGAACGGCCACGACAGCCGACGCCGCACGAGCCGCAGCACGCAGACCACCAGCGCCGCGACGAGCACGAGGGCGACGAGCACCGGCCCGGCGTAGACCACCGCACCGCCGAGCGTCTCGTCGCAGGAGTTGCCCGGAGCGCCGCACGAACTGAACGCGAGCGACAGGAACACGATGCCGCCACCGGCGACCACCGACTCCGCGGCCAGCACCACCAGCAGGACGACCGTCGCGACCACGTCCGCGACGCGACGGCCGCCTGCCAGGGGGTGTCGCGCCTCCCGTCCGAACGCCGCCGGGCCGGAGCCGAGCGGATCCGCGACCACGGGGGCCTGCATGCCTACCGCCGCCCGCGCGTGGACCAGAGCGCCCAGGCGATGAGGAGCGGCTGCCCGAACAGGCGGCCGATGCGCTTGACGTCGGTGTCGAGACCGAAGGCGTCGCGGCGGTTCAGCCACTGCGAGATGTTCCCGGGGAAGATCGCCGTGAAGAACAGGGCCGCCACGTTCCCGACGAGGCGACGCGAGCGACGGGGTGCGAGCACCAGCGCGCTGCCGAGGCTGATCTCCGCGATCCCGGAGGCCAGCACCGTGGTGTCCTCGTCGAGCGGGACGAACTCGGGCACCTGGGCGCGGAAGTCCTGGCGGGCGAAGGTGAGGTGGCTCGTCCCGGCGAAGACGAGCGCGAGGCCGAGCAGGACGCGGAGGAAGGATCGCATGGGTCCATCGTGCCCCTCCCGGCGACCCGAGGTGCGCACCCGCGCGTCGGACAGCCACCGCGCGTCCCGCTAGGTTCGGACGCATGGGAACTGCCTCCCGCGACCACGAGCCGCCCGCGGCTCCCGCCGTCCTGGCCGCGCTGCTCGGTCCGGTGGCGCTCTACATGGGGTTCATCGTGCCGGCCGCCTCGATGGGACGGCACGCCGTGCTCGGCGCCGTGTTCGGTGTCGTGACCATCGCGAGCGGCTGGCGTGCCCTGTCGATCGCGCGACGGACCCAGCGCGGGGTGCGGGTGTGGTCGTGGATCGGGATCGTCCTCGGCGTGCTCGGGCTCGTGATGCTCGTGTGGCAGCTGCTGGTCGTCGTCACCGGCGGCGCGTTCCCGTCACCGTTCTGGACGCCGTACGCCAACCGCTGAGCAGCGACCGCCGCGCCCGGACTGCAGCAGAGACCGCCGCGCCGCAGCCGCCGCAGCACCGCCGCGCCCGGACCGCCGCAGCCCGCCCGCCGCGCCTGCCAGCCGCCGACCTCTCACCACCCGAGCGTGCCCGGCGCCCCCTTGAACGGCCCGACCACCCGCGAGGTGATCCAGCCCCCGTAGAAGTCCCCCTCCTGCGCCTGGACGACCTCGCCGCCGACCTCACACGAGTCCATCGCCGACGGGTAGATCGCCACCCGGTCGCGCAGCTGCTCGTAGCCCGGCTCCGGCGTCGGGTAGTTCCAGGCGGCCCGCGGCGCGACGACGTCCCCGCCGATCACGTCGAAGTACCGTGCGCGGCCCTTGAACTCGCACATGCTCGACCCCTCGGCCGGCCGGAGCTCGAGGCCCGCCATCGGCACGTAGTACACCGGCGGGTGCGAGGTCTCGAGCACCCGCACCGCGTCGGTCGTGTCCACGACCACCTCGCCGCCGAGCCGCACCACCACACGGTCGTGCACCGCTTCGACGGCTGGGGGTCGCGGGTAGTCCCACACGGACTCCTGGCCGGGGGCGGGCTCGCTACGGTTCGGTCGACGCATGGTTCCCGTCTACGCCGGTTCCCTGCCCGCAGGCCTGGAGGCGCCGCCCACCCCCGCCCCGCCGGCTCGCGCGCGGTCACGCTGGTGCGGGGCGCGGGGCGCGGTCGCGGGGCGCGGTCGCGCGGGGCGCGGTCGCGGGGGGCGCGGTGCGCGGGGCGCGGGCGCGCGGGGCGCGGGCGCGCGGGGCGCGTTCTCTCGCGCTGGGCGACAGTTCACGGGCGGCTGACCGCGTGAGCTGTCGCCCAGCGCGAAACGTCGCCGGGGCCTCCCCGGGCCGGACCCGGTCCGGTGGCGAGGGCGGACGCGGAGTGCGCCCAGGGTGCAGAGTGAGCGCGTGACGACGACGACACGCACCCTCTTCCGACGGAAGCCGATCGACACGATCGACGACGAGACCGGAGGCGAGGACGGCCTGAAACGGCACCTCGGCCTCTGGCAGCTCACCGCGATCGGCATCGGCGGCATCATCGGCGCCGGCATCTTCACCCTCGCCGGCACCGTGGCGAACGGCGTCGCCGGGCCCGCCGTCCTCATCAGCTTCCTCGTCGCCGGGGTCGCGAGCGCCGCCGCCGCCCTGTCGTACGCCGAGTTCGCGGGCCTCATCCCCAAGGCCGGCAGCGCGTACACGTACGGCTACGCGGTCCTCGGCGAGATCGTCGGCTGGTTCATCGGATGGGACCTGCTGCTCGAGTACACCGCGATCGTGGCGGTGGTCGCGATCGGCATCTCGGGCTACGTCGGGTTCCTCGTGGGCCAGTTCGGCGTCGACCTGCCCGCCTGGATGCTCGGTGCTCCGGGGACCGGCGACGGCCACGTGATCGACGTCTTCGCGATCATCCTCTGCCTGCTCACCGCGTTCGTCCTCACCCGCGGCATCCGCAGCGCCGCCCGGTTCGAGCTCGTCGCCGTCGGCATCAAGGTCGGCCTCGTCGTGCTCATCGTGGTGCTCGGCCTGTTCCACATCAACAGCGCGAACTACTCGCCGTACTTCCCGTTCGGGTTCGGCGGCGTGATGACGGGCGCCGCGACGGTGTTCTTCGCGGTGTTCGGCTACGACGCGATGTCGACCGCGGCCGAGGAGTCGGTCGACGCCCGCAAGCACATGCCGAAGGCGATCCTGCTGTCCCTCGGCATCGCGATGGTGCTCTACGTCCTGGCGACCCTGGTGCTCACCGGGATGCAGAAGTACACCGACATCGACCCGGCCTCGGGCTTCTCGTCGGCGTTCGCGTCCGTGGGGCTCGGCGGTGTCGCCAACATCATCGCGATCGGCGCGATCGTCGGCATCATCACCGTGCTCGTGACCTTCATGCTCGGCGCGAGCCGCGTCTGGTTCTCGATGAGCCGGGACGGCCTGATGCCGAAGTGGTTCGCGAAGACCGACCCGAAGCGCCACGTGCCGACCCGGGTGACCTGGATCCTCGGCATCGCGTCCGCGGTGCTCGCCGGGGTCCTGCCGATCGGCGTCGTGGCCGAGCTGACGAACATCGGCATCCTGCTCGCGTTCGTCGTGGTCTGCTCCGCCGTGATCGTGCTCCGCTACCGCCAGCCCGACCTCGACCGACAGTTCCGGCTGCCGTTCATGCCGGTGATCCCGATCATCGGCGTCGTCGCGTCGCTGTGGCTCGTCACGTTCCTGCAGTGGGAGACGTGGGTGCGCTTCGCGGTGTGGTTCGCGATCGGCCTCGGCGTGTACTTCGGCTACTCCCGCCGACACAGCAAGCTCGCGACCGGCGAGACGACCGGCAAGCCGATGGGCTAGATGACCGGCAAGCCGATCGCCTGACGCGCAGCGATCCGCCGACCCCGCGGCCGGTGCAGGGCAGCGCTACGCCTCGCGCCGGTGCTTCCCCTTCGCTGCCGTCGGGTCCGCCATCGGGTGGTTCCGGAACCACCGCAGCAGCTCGCGGGACCGCCCGCTGTCGGCGCTCTGGTCCCCCGCGGTCAGGAAGTCGCTGAAGCC